>DASUHN010000061.1 GCA_036273495.1 Acidimicrobiales bacterium
GCCGCGAAGAAGCCCGACAGGGCAAAGGCGGCCAGCCTGGTCCGCGTCAGGTTGATCCCGAAGGACTGCGCGGCCCGGGCGTTGTCCCGGGCGGCGATGATCACCCGGCCCGATCGGTGGGACCGGATGGAGCGGGCGCACGCCACGGCCAGGACGAGCACGAACACGCACGCGTAGTAGTAGGCCAGGTCCCCCTGGAGGTTGAGCCGCCCCCCGAACAGCACCGGCCGGGTGATGTGGGTCGACTCCGGTGGCAGGAGCCACGGGAAGTACCGCGTCTGCAGGAAGAAGAACTCGGTGTTGGTCGACAGCGCCAGGGTGGTGACGCCGAGGAACAGGCCGGGCAGCCGCAGGGCGGGGATGCCGATGGCGACGGCCAGGGCCGCGCCCGTGATCCCGCCGAGGAGCACGCAGTAGAGGAAACCCATCCCGTGGTGGGTGGCCAGGCCGCCCGCCACCGCCCCCCCGATGCCGGCGATGGCGAACTGGCCCAGGCTGATCTGGCCTCCCCAGCCCGACAGGAACACCAGGGACACCCCGATGATGGCGTAGATCATCAGCGTCGAGGCCACGTCGGTGCGGCCGGCCCCGGCCAGCCTCGGCGCCAGCAGGACCAGGCCGGCCAACACGGCCCACAGCCCCCATCTGCTCCACTGCACCTCGGGCAGCAGCCGCAGCTCGGCCGGGATCGGCCTGAACTCCTTGACCTCCCGCCACGTGGCCACGCCGCTGTCCTCGGCCCGCGAGAGACGGGCCCGCTGCACGAGGAGGGCCACCAGCACGAGAGGCAGGACGATGGCCGCGGCCACGTCGGTGTTCCGGGTGGCGTAGAAGGTGGCCTGCTCGATGACGCCGAAGGCCAGACCGGCCGCCAGGGCTATCGGGAAGCTCTCCATGCGGGCCACGACGGCCGGCGCCAGGCCGTAGAGGAGCTCGGTGGTGCTGAAGCCCGACGCTCCCGACCCCGTCGGCAACTGGTCGAGGAGGACGGTCCGTTGGAAGATGGCGACCGCCGAGAGCAGGCCGGCGATCATCCAGACGATCGTCCGTACCCGGTTCACGGGTACGCCGATGAGCTGGGCCCGGTCGGCGTTCTCCGCCGAGGCCCGCACGGCCAGGCCCACCTGGGTGAAGCGGAAGAAGGCGGTGAGGCCCGCGCCCGCGGCCAGGACGATCACCATGGTCACGAGCGAGTCAGCGGTGAAGATCACCCCTCCGAGCTGGACGTGGTGACTGGAGAACGGAGTGACGATCGAGAAGCCCTTGTTCTCCTGGGCCGGGATCCACTTCACCGCCAGGATGAACACGAAGAAGCTGAGGAACTGGGCCACGCCGATGGTGGCCAGGGTGAGGATCACCCGCGGCGACCGGAGGAAGCGGCGGATGAACAGGACCTCGACCAGCGCCCCGGTCACCGGCGCTCCCACGAGGACGATGAGCACGCAGACCGGGTAGGGCCAGTTGCGGTTGGCCAGGAGCAGGATGCCCGTGATGGCGGGAACGGCGCCGAGAGCCCCCTGGGCGAAGTTGATCACCCGGTTGGCCCGGTACACGAGGATCAGGCCGAAGGCGACGAGGGCGTACAGGCTGCCCACCACCAGCCCGTACAGATAGACGCCGAACGGGACGGCGCCGAAGGCGACGGTGATGAGCAGCGGGACCCCGGCCACCGCCGCCCCGAGCTTCAGGAGCGGGCCCGCTCTGCGGCTGCGCCACGCCGCCCGGGCCCGGCGGCCCAGGTCGGCCACGACGGGGGGAGCGACCGCCCGCCCGCGCCGGCCGGTCGTCGCTTCGCCGGCCATGTTGGTGCCCCCCAGCTCCCCAGCCATTACCCCCCCGCATCCCCGTGACCCTCCACGGGAACGGGGCTATACTAGAACAAGTTTCAGTCTGGGGGAAGGGCCGGGGGGCAATTGGCTGGGGCCTCAATCATCCCGAGGCGGCATGAGGGGCAACACCCCATGCGGCGGGCCGCCGCGGCCGTGGTGCTGTTCGCCCTCCTCGCCGCCGCGCTGTCCGCGTGCGCGAGCGGTGCCATGAGCGCCGACGTCAACGTCGAGATCGGGGCGTCGTCTCTGCACCTCAGCCAGTCGACCTACGACCGGCAGGGCGCGATCTCGTTCAACGTCGACAACCAGTCCGGTCAGTACCGCGACCTGCTGATCGCCCGCTTCAACCATGTGGCGTCGGTCCCGCTCACCGCGACGGGGACGGTGGACGTGAGCCGGCTCAGCATGGCGGACCAGATCGACGTCCTGGCGCCGGGCCGCTACCACGTGCTCAGCCCCGACCTCACGCCCGGCACCTACCTGTTCGTGAGCATGGCGGTACCGAAGGTGCGGGCCGGCCCGCCGATCGTCGGGAACCAGCGCTACGTGGCCCAGGTGACAGGCGTGGGTCCGTATCAGCCCCGGATGTCGGCGCGCTTCGTCGTCAGCTGACGGCGCGCCGACACGTGCGGCGCTACTCGGGCTTCTCGGAACCGACCAGCCAGATGGCGAAGTACTGGGAGCCGCCCCCGAAGGCGTGGCCCATGGCCACCCGGACGTCGGGGATCTGGTGCTCTCCCGCCGTGCCCCGGGCCTGCATGGCCGCCTCGGCGCAGCGGATCAGCCCGGCGGCCCCGATGGCATTGGCCGACAGGACACCGCCCGACGGGTTGACGGGGAAGGCGCCGTCCATGGCGGTGTCCCCGCCGTCGGTGAGCTTCCAGCCCGTCCCGACCTCGGCCAGGCCGAGGTTCTCCAGCCACATCGGCTCGAACCAGGTGAACGGCACGTAGATCTCGGCGGTGTCGATCTCCTCGAGGGGATTGGTGATTCCCGCCTGCCGGTACACCTCCTTGGCGCACTGCTGTCCGGCCAGGGGGCTCACCCAGTCCCGGCCCGGGTGGCCCATGGCCTCGGAGCGGGTGGCGCTGGCCAGCACCCACGCGGGCCGGCGCCCGGTGTCGGGAACCCGTCGCTCGTTGGTGTAGACGATGGCGGCGGCGCCGTCCGACGTCGGGCAGCACTCCAGGCGCCGCAGCGGGTCCGCCACCATCTCGGACTCCTGCACCTTCTCGATGGTGATGTCCGGCATGTGGATCTGGGCGTGGGGGTTCTTGAGGGCGTTGAGTCGGTCCTTCACCGCCACCATCCACCCGATGTACTCGGGCGCGTGCGACCGCTCGATGTACTGGCGGATGGACGGGGCAAAGGCCACGGCCGCCCCACCCCGCTGCCCGGCCGACAGGACGCGTGACGTGTCGGTCTCCGACTGCTTCTCGAAGGCGATGCTCAGCACGCAGTCGAACAGCCCCGACTCGATGAGGTGGGCCCCGAAGATGGCGGTGTGGGCGCCGACGCTGCCGGCGGTGTGCATCCGGATCATCGGCTTGCCCGCCCCGCCCAGGGCGTCGGCCAGGTACAGCTCGGGCATCATCACGCCCTCGAACTGGTCCGGGGCCTTGCCGAAGACGATGGCCTGGATGTCCGACCAGTCCATCTCGGCGTCGGCCAGGGCCCGTGAGGCGGCCTCCCGCAGCAGGCCCGCCATGGACAGGTCCTCCCGGATCCGCTTGTGGTCGGACTGGCCGATCCCGACGATGGCGCAGCGCTCTCCCATTTCAGTCCCCCTCCAGCACGCAGACCAGGTTCTGCTGCAGGCAGTGCCCGGATGTGGCGTGGGCCAGCACCCGGCCCCGGCCGTGGTCGCGGATCTGCTTGAACGCCTCTCCGACCCGGATCAGGCCGACGGCCATGATCGGGTTGGCCGCAAGGGGCCCGCCCGACGGGTTGATCCGCGTCGTCCCGGGCAGGCCGAGGGCGTCTTTCAGGATCAGCTCCTGGTGGCTGAAGGTGGCGCTGAGCTCGGCCACCTCGATGCCGTCGTGGGAGCCGAGGGCCTGGCCGGCGGCGGCCGTCGACGGGGACTGTTCGAGGTCTCTGACGCCGAAGTAGTGGGGATCGATGCGGTGCTCTATGCCCCGGATCCACGCCGGGTGCTCGCAGACGTCGCGGGCCCGCTCCCCGGCCACCAGGATGGCCGCCGCCACCCCGTCGGAGATCGGCGGGCAGTCGTGCTTGCGGAGCGGCTCGACCCAGTAGGGCTCGTCGAGCAGCTCCTTGGCGCTCACGTCCTTCTGAACCTGGGCCATCGGATTGTCCCTGGCGTCCCGGCGCGACCGGGAGGCCACCTCGGCCATGTCCGCCTCGGTGTAGTCGGTGCGGTCGAGCAGGGCCCGGGCCTGCAGGGCGGCGGTCGAGATGCAGTCGACCCCCGTGGGGGCCAGGTAGTAGGGGTCGAGCTGGGTGGTGAGGACCTCGCGCATGTCCCCGGCCGAGGGCTTCCCGAATCCGTAGACCAGGGCGGTCTCGGCCTGGCCGATCTGCAGCATCATCCACGCCTCGTAGAGGGCCCAGGCCCCGTCCATCTCCACGT
>DASUHN010000062.1 GCA_036273495.1 Acidimicrobiales bacterium
CGTCCGTGCCCGACAGGGCGTCCTCCTTGATCAGGTTGCGCAGCGCCTCGTCAACGTCGTTGATCAAATCGATCCCCGTTCCGCGATCGTGTCCGGCTGGGTCAGGATTCCGGCGGTCACTTCTTGGACCTGAACTCGACCTCGGTCATCGCCACGTTCTGGCCGACCGCCGACTGGAAGACAGACTCGACGACGATCTGGACCTGGCTGGTGTGGCGGGCGTGGACCTTGAAGGTCTGGAAGCTGCTCGAGTCCACGAGCGACAGGTCAGCGGTCGACCCGTCGTCGAAGGTGAGATGCAGGAGCTGGGGCCGGGGCTGATTGAGGTAGTTGGCGCCCTGGATGCCGATCAGGAAGCCGACCTGGTCGACGTCCACCCTGCTGCCGAAGGAGATGGTGAGAGCCTCACCCACCGGCTGGCCCGCCGCCGCCCAGTACGTGTTGGTCTGGCCGTCGATGGCCGCCAGCGCCGGATGGCTGGATACGGCGCTCGACGCTGTGGCTCCCACCGGGTTGATCGGCACGTACTCGGGGGCGATCGTCCGCCGCACGTCGTGGTACCAGCCGGAGACCGTGTTCCGGATCGGCTGGGCAAAGGGCCCGGCCATCGACAGGCCGGCGAAGGCGATGCCGATGCCGAGGAAGATCTTGGCCACCAACGACGTGATCCAGCCCCCGGCGATGCCGCCGACGGCCTGACGCTTGACCTTGGGCCGGCCTCCGAGCTCCAGCTGCTGGCGCGACTCCCGCTTGGAGAGGCGCTCCAGGCGCCGGCGCTCCCAGCGCGACAGACGGGGCGGCGGGGGCGGGACGTCGAGGGCGGTGCCGCAGCGGCGGCAGAAGTAGCGCCCGGTCTGGTTGCCGGTGCCACACGTCCGGCAGCCGACGTCGGCCTCGTCCGAATCGGCGAAGAGGCCCCGCACCCCGATGACGGGGCCGGCCACGGCCGGCGTCTCGTCGGGCCGCACCACTCCCGGCGCCTCGGCCTCCCCGGCGGCGTCGGCCGGTGTCGTGGCCCCTGTCCGGCTCCAGTCGATCTCGTCGGCACCGGGAGCCGGCGGCGGCGGGAGCACGGCGGTGGGCTCGTCGCCGAAGAAGGCCCAGTTCCATGCCTTGTCGCGCAGGCGGGTCGGCCCGAGGTCGATCACCTCCTCAGGGACCGGCACCTCCACGGGAGCCCGGGCCTCGACGGCCTTCCCCGACCATTCGAGGAAGGCCGAGCACGACCGGCAGAACCGCTCCCCCGGCGGATTGCCCAGCCCGCAGCGGGTGCAGACCAGATAGGCCGGATCGGCCGGGTGCGCCGAACTCTCGGGCGGAGCTACCGCGTCCTCGAGCACCGACGGCTCAGATGACGCCCTGGCGCACCGCGTACGCCACGGCGTGCGAGCGGTTGCGGAGCTGGTGGCGGGACGTGACGTCGTGGATCACGTTCTTCACCGTCCGCTCGGAGTAGCAGAGGGTCTTGGCGATCTCGGCGGTGTCGGAGCCGTCCGCCAGCAGGCGCAGCACCGACACCTCGCGCTCGGTGAACCCGTTGAGCATGATGCCCCGGGGGGCGAGCACCCGGCGCTGCAGCCGGCCCACCTGCTCGAGCAGGCGCCCGAGCAGGTCGGGCGGAAGGGTGCCGTCCCCCTCGGCGGCGGCGCGCACGGCCGCCACCAGCCGGGGCGGGGTGGCATCGGCCCTGCGCAGGATCCCGCTGACCCCGACCTCGATGGCCGCCAGGAGACCAGCGTCCTCGGTGCGGGTGGCCACGACCACGACCCGGGGCACGCCGTTGCGCTGGATGGCGCGGATCACGCGTGTCGAGTCCTGGTCGATGTCCTCCACCACGATCAGCGCCACCTGGGCGTTGTCGAGGTCCTCGGCGTCGACCACGAGGATCTCGGGACTCTGGCGCAGCTGGCTGCTGATGCCGGCGGCGGTGATGGGGTCGGTGGCGAAGACGTAGGTGGGGATTCGCGAGGTCATGTTCTCCGCAGCGCTCCTGTCTGCTGGGCGTTGGCCGGCACGGCCGGGCTGGGTTCAGCGTCGCAAACCGTTCTTCACCACCGTTCAACGGGGGCTCAACGCCCAAGAAAGAGCGCAGAAATTTCGCGGCATGTGTCCAATCGCTGCCCGTCCGGGCAGGCGGCTGCCCTCCAGTACAGACCGACGCGGGTGGCCGGACAAAGCTGCGCACCGCCCCTGTCCCCTGGTGCACCCCGGCCCTACCATCGGCCGCGTGAGCCTGCAGGTGTGCATGGGGGCGGAGATGCAATGCACGTTCGGGATGATCCCGAGCATCCTGGTGGTCATCCCGGAGGGCAGCCCGGTGCTGGTCAACGGTCTACCGGCGGCGACGATCATGGACTTCGTCCCGCTCGAGAACATCCCCCCGTTCGGCATGTGCATGTCGTTGGCCAACCCGGAGGTGGCCGCCGCCACCGCCGCCGCCCTCGGCGTGCTCACCCCGATGCCGTGCATCCCGATGACGGTCGCCCCGTGGTTCCCGGGCTCGGCGCAGGTTCTGATCGACGACATGCCTGCCCTCACCGAGACGTGCATGTGCGAGTGCGCGTGGGGCGGGCTCATCACCATCGGCGAGCCGGGCCAGTTCAACGTTCTGACGTCGGACCTGTGACCTGCCGGGGCGGATCGGCCCTCAGACCGGCAGCGCCACGCTCGCGTCGGCCACGCCGAGCTCGCACAGCACCTGGTGGTAGCGCCGGCGGTACCGCGCCGCCTCGGCCTGGTCCCCGGCGCGGTCGGCGGCGCTGACCAGCCGGCGCCACAGCTCGTCCCGATAGGGATCGAGGCGCAGGCCGTGCTGACACGCCTCGGCCGCGGCGGCGGCCATTCCCTGGTCGAGCAGGCGCCGGCTGAGCTCGATGGCCGCCCACACGGCGTCCTCGACCAGCCGGTCCCGGCGCTCGACGACCCATCCCACCGACCCGTCGGCGGCGAGGAGGGGCTCGCGCTGGCGCGCCAGGGCCTCGTCGAGGGCCTCGAGAGCCGCCGACTGCTGGCCCCGGGCCATCTCGCCCCGGGCCCGGGCCAGGGCCGACTCGAATGCGGCCACGTCGAATACCGCCTCCTCGCCGAGGTCGAGGGCGTAGCGCTCCCCCTCCCGGCGCACCACCGGGACGTCGCGGCCCAGGGCCACCGGCACGGCCTGGCGGAGCGAGGAGACCGCCACCTGCACGTTGCGGAGGGCCGATCCGGCGTCGGCGTGAGGCCACAGGGCCTCGCACAGCTGGTCGCGGTGCACGGCCCGGCCCCCGTGGGCCGCCAGCAGGTGCAGGAGCGCCCGGGTGCGCGGGCGCAGACCGGTCAGATCGACCTCGTAGCCGTCCTGGGTCAGCTCGAACGATCCGAAGCACCTGACCGTCACCCGGATGCCTTCGGGGTCGGGCCGGGACGCCGCGGGTGCCGCGGGGGGGCACGGCGGCGCGCCCAGCAGGGCCGAGAGCCGGGTCTCCAGCATCCCGACCAGAGCCGGAACCCCGGCGCCCCGCGCCGCGGCCAGGGCCGCGGTCAGGTCGTCGCGGTCCGCCCCCGGGGCCAGGGCGGCCAGTCCCAGGAGCCACGCCTCGGGTACGGCGGCGCCCAGCTCGGCGAAGGCCGCACCGGCGGCCCGCAGTCGCGCCGGGGCCGAGGGATGGCCCCGCCGCCAGAGCCCGACGGCGCCGAGGGTCGCGAGCAGGGCCTTCCCCCAGAGGTCCCCCTCCCGCCGGGCCACGCCCGCCAGCTGGTGGACCAGGGCGTCGGCCCGGTCCCCGTCGGGATCGCTGAGGCTGGCAGCCGCCGCCTGGGCCAGCCGCACGATGGCCGGGGCATCCAGACCGTCGACCACCAGGATCATCGGAGCGGCCGAGGGAGAGGAGGAGAGGAGGCGGTCCACCGCCGAGAGCAGGTGGCTGACGGCCCCGACCCACACCGACCCGTCCGGCGCTCCCGCCGCCCCGGCCAGCGCCAGGCGCGCCGCCGGGAGGTGACCGGCCAGCGCCAGGGCCAGGGCCTCGGCCAGCCGGGCGGCGGGCCCGGCGACGGCGGAGAGCTGCTCGGCCGCGTCCAGGGGATCCCGCTGCACCGCGCCGCGCAGCAGGCCCGGCCAGTCACCCAGATCGGCGGGTCGGGGGGAGTCGGCGGAGAGCCACAGGCTGACGGCCCGCCGCTCCCGGTCGAGCAGCGCCGCCGCGGCCGGTGGCGCGCTCTCACCCGTGCCCGCGTACACGGCGGCCGCCGCGTCGAGCTGTCCCCCGGCAACGAGCTGGCGCGCCCGGGCCAGCCCGAGCCACGGATCCGCCTCGACCCAGGGCCCGGGAAGGACCTCGAGGAGCCCGCGGGCCGAAGGCACCAGGGCGTCCCCCTGCTGGTCGAGCAGGCGCAGGGCGTCGGAGCGGTCCCCCGCCGCCACGTACGCCTCGAAGGCGCCCTCGGCGTCCCCTGCCCCCTCCATCAGCTGGCCGGCGCGCCGGAACAGCCCCGCCACCCGCGCCTCGCCTTCCCGCTCGACCAGCTCGGCCAGGCAGTAGGACCGCAGAACCTGGTGGTACCGGTACACCACCTGGCCGTCGAGGCGGACCGTGAACAGCTGGCGCCGCTCCAGCTCGGCCAGCACCGTCATGCTCCCCTGTTGGCCGAGCAGGGCGTCGCACAGCGGGCCCGTCGGGCGCTGGAGCACGCTGGTCCGCACCAGGAAGTCGCGCAACGGATCGGGGAGCTCGTCGAGCACGTTGCGGGTGAGGAACTCGCGTACCAGGCGGGACCGGTGGTGCAGGGTCTCGAGCACGGCCCGCCTCTCGGCCACCGCCTTGCCCCGGGTGGCCAGATGGAACAGCTGCAGACACGCCGCCCAGCCATGGGTGCGGCGCGCCAGCCGGGCCACGTCCTCGGGCCCGAGCGGTTCCCCGTAGACGTCGCGCAG
>DASUHN010000063.1 GCA_036273495.1 Acidimicrobiales bacterium
CCCAGGTCCCCGGTCGGGAAGGCGTCGGGGTCCCCGAACGCACGCATGGCCACGATCTCCACTGTCCACGGCCCGAGCCCCGGCATCGCCCCCAGAGCAGCCCGGGCCCGGTCCCGGTCGCAGCCCGGGCCGAGGTCGACGGTGTCGGACGCGAGGGCGACGGCCAGGGCCACGAGCGTGTCCCGCCGCCTGGCGGGGCCGAGCAGGGCGGCGCCACCGGCCTCGGCCACGGCTCCCGGCTCGGGGAAGAGATGGGTCAGACCGCCGTCGGGATCGTCGACCGGCGTTCCGTGGGCCACGACCAGGCGGCCGGCGTGGGTCCGGGCCGACGCGGTCGACACCTGCTGGCCGATCACGGCCCGGAGCGCCATCTCCGCCTCGTCGACCGTTCTCGGGACCCGGCGGCCCGGGGCCTTCCGGACCACCGCCTGCAGCGCCGGGTCGGCGCACAGCGCCTCTTCCACGGCCTCGGGATCGGCGTCGAGATCCAGGAGGCGCCGGCAGCGGGCCACGGCGGTGGTCAGGTCCCGCAGGTCGGTCAGAGCGAGGCGGCACGACACGTGATCGGGCCGGGGCCGCAGTGCCGCCACACCCGGGCCGTGGGGCAGGCGGAGCGTGCGCCGGTAGGCGCCGTCGCGCACCTCCTCGACACCGGGAACGGCGGTGGCCGCCAGGTGGCCGAAGAGGTTGTCGGGGCAGAGGGGCCGGCGGAAGGGCAGCCGGAGGTCGATGGTCTGCGGGACGGCGACATGAGAGGGGGCGGCGGGCGTGCCGGTTGGCCGCCGCGATCCGCCCCGCTGTCCGCCCCGCTGTCCATCGCGTTGTCCGTCCCGCTGTCCGCCCCGTCGGCGCAGCTCGGTCGGGGTGGTGGCGAACACGGCCCGGACGGTGTCGTTGAACTGCCTGATGCTCGAGAAGCCGGCGGCAAAGGCCACGTCGGCCATGCCCAGCCCGGACCCCTCGATCAGCACCCGGGCGGTCTGGGCCCGCTGGGCCCGGGCCACGGCAACCGGCCCCGCTCCGAGCTCGGCCTGCAGGAGCCGCTCGACCTGGCGGGTGCTGTAGCCCAGGGCGGAGGCCAGCCCCGGAACGCCCTCCCTGTCGACGGTGCCGTCGGCGATCAGGCGCATGGCCCGGGCCACCACGTCGGCCCGGCTGTCCCACTCCGGGGAGCCGGGGGCGGCGTCGGGGCGGCACCGCTTGCATGCCCGGAAGCCGGCCTGCTGGGCGGCGGCGGCCGTCGGATAGAAGCGGACGTTCGACTGCCGGGGGGTCATGGCCGGGCAGCTGGGCCGGCAGTAGATCCCGGTGCTGGTGACGGCGGTGAAGAACCAACCGTCGAAGCGGGGGTCCTTGCTCTGCACCGCCCGGTAGCACCGGTCGAAGTCCTCGATCACGGTGACCAGCCTGCCCCATCCGGCGGCCCCGATCTGGCGGTTTTCCGACAGGAGGGTCCGGGGCCCGGCCGCCCATCCGGCGTGCCGCGCTCTCCGGCCACCCGCCCCCACGCCCGGTTCCACATGTTCCGATTTCAGCGATCCGAATACTTATGCAGCGGGCCGGCCCGGCCCTCGGCCTCGGCCTCGGCCAGGCTGGTCGACGATGAGGATCCCGGCCCCGTTGGCGGCGGTCGCGCTCGTCGTGGTGACCGCCGCCTGCGGGGGCGGCTCGGCGTCGTCACCGAGGGCCGGGACCTCGACCTCCGCCTCGAGGACCACAGTGACCTCGCCTCCGCCGCAGACGGCCGCGCCCGCGACCACAACGAACCCCTGCATCGACCTCAGGACCTGGACGGACGCGCGGCTGGCCCGACAGCTGATCGCGGTGCCCTCACTGGACTTCAACCTTCCCGAGCTGCACGGCGTCCTGGCCTCAGGCGTGGGCGGCGTGCTCTTCCTGGGAACCGCCCCGGCGCCGGGCGACCTCGGCGCGATCGTGGGCCGGGCCAATGCCACGTCCCCGGCCGGGGTCGGCCTCCTGCTCATGGCCGACGAGGAGGGCGGGGGCATTCAGCGCCTGCGCCCGGTGGTGCAGAACGTCCCGTGGCCCCGGGACATGACCACCTCCATGACGCCGGACCAGGTCTCGTCCCTCGCTGCCCGCGTCGGGGCCGAGATGCGCGCCGCCGGCGTGAACGTCGACCTGGCACCGGTGCTCGACGTGGACAGCGGAGTTGGTCCCGACGCGTCCGATCCCGACGGCCGGCGGTCTTTCAGCGGCACGGCCACCACCGCCGCGGCCTACGGGCTGGCCTTCTCGGCCGGTCTACGGACCGCGGGAGTCGTCCCGGTGGCCAAGCACTTTCCCGGCCTCGGCGGATCGTCGGGAAACACGGACAACGGTCCCGCGTCGACCCAGCCCATCTCGGATCTGCGAGCCACCGGGCTGCAGCCGTTCCGGGCGGCCATCGCCGGCGGCGCGCCCGCCGTCATGGTCGCCAACGCCTCCGTGCCGGGCCTGACCACCCGGCCCGCCTCCGTGTCGAGCGCCGTGATCCAGGCCCTGCTCCGGAACGAGCTCGGCTTCCGGGGCCTGGTGATGACCGACAGCCTCTCGGCCGGCGCGATGAGGGCAGCGGGCTACGACGTCCCCGGCGCGACCGTGGCGGCGGTCGAGGCCGGCGCCGACATGGTCCTGTTCGGGTCGACGCTGACCCCCGCTGACACGGCGCAGCTGGACCCCCGGGCGGTGGCCGCCACGACCGCCGCCATCGCCCGGGCGGTCACGGCCGCCGTCGACGGAGGTCGGCTCCCGGTGGCGCGGCTCAGAGAGGCAGCCGGCCGGGTGCTGGCGCTGCGGGGTGCAGCTCTGTGCGGACGGTGAGCGGCTAGGCGCGCTTGAGAGGGGCCCACGCCAAGAGCAGCCGCTTCTCCCCGATCCCGGGAAAGCGGACCAGCGCCTCGGCCTTGTCACCCTGGCCCACGATCTCGATGACGACGCCCTCCCCCCACTTGCCGTGCACCACGTCGTCACCGGCGCGGAGGCCGAGGCCCTCAGCGCCCTTGGTCCGGGCTGGGGTCGAGCCGGCGCGGATGGCGGCGTCCACCAGGCGCTCGCGGCCCCTGGCCCCGGAACCGCCGGCCCCGTAGCCGCCCGACGCCGACGATCGGCCCGGCACCCCGGAGCCGATGGTGGACCCGATCGGCTGCACCAGGGCCTCGGGGACCTCGGATAGGAAACGGCTGGGCGGGTTGTACTGGGCCCCACCCCAGATCACCCGGCAGAAGGCGTGGGTCAGGTACAGCCGCTCCCGCGCCCTGGTGATGGCCACGTAGCAGAGCCGGCGCTCCTCCTCCATCTCGTCGGGCTCCCCGATCGAGCGCTGGTGCGGGAACACCCCCTCCTCCATGCCGGCGATGAACACGACCGGGAACTCCAGGCCCTTGGCCGTGTGCACGGTCATCAGGCTGACCGACGTCTGGTCGTCACTCAGCTCGTCGGTGTCGGCCACCAGGCTCACCGCCTCGAGGAAGGCGTCGAGATCCTGGTTCTCCTCGGCCACCCCGACCAGCTCGTTGATGTTCTCGATGCGGCCGACCGCCTCGATGGTGCGCTCCGCCTCGAGCTCGGCCACGTATCCGGTCGAGTCAATGACCGCCCGCAGCACCGCCCCGGGCCCATCGGAGATCCGCTCCCGCAGCCGGGCCAGCAGCTCGTTGAACTGGTGGATGCCCGACAGCGCCTTCCCGGTGACTCCGGCCTCGTCGGCGTGCAGCAGCCCCTCGGCGAAGGAGAGCCCCCGGGCCCGGGCCCAGCTGTCGATGCGCCCGACGCTGGTGTCCCCCACCCCGCGGCGGGGCATGTTGATGATCCGCTTGAACGAGATCTCGTCGGTCGGGTTGGCCACCGCCCGCAGGTAGGCGAGCAGGTCCTTGATCTCCCTCCGGTCGTAGAACCGGGTGCCACCGATCACCTTGTAGGGGATCTGGCGGCGCACCAGCTCCTCCTCCAGCACCCGGCTCTGGGCGTTGGTGCGGTAGAAGATGGCGAAGTCCCCGTACCTGTGGTCCTCGTGGGCGTGGAGCCGGTCGATCTCCTGGGTGATCCATCCCGCCTCGTCGTGCTCGTCCTGGGCCTCGTAGCGGGTGATCGGCTCCCCGCCGATCTGGTCCGTCCAGAGCGCCTTCGGCTTGCGCTGGAGGTTGTTGGCGATGACCGCATTGGCGGCGTCGAGGATCGTCTGGGTCGAGCGGTAGTTCTGCTCGAGCAGGATCACAGTCGTGTCAGGAAAGCTGTTCTCGAACTCGAGGATGTTCCGCATATCAGCTCCGCGGAACCTGTACACACTCTGGTCCCCATCACCGACCACACAGACGTTGCGGTGTTCGTTAGCCAACAGCAGCACCAGTTGGTTCTGCGCCACGTTGGTGTCCTGGTACTCGTCGACGAGGATGTGCCCGAAGCGGCCGCGCCAGTGTTCGAGCACATCGGGGAACGCCTGCATCACGTTGACCGTGACGACCAGGATGTCGTCGAAGTCCATGGCCGAGGCCGCCAGCAGGCGGCGCTGGTACTCGGTGTAGACCTCGGCCACCTTGCGGTCGAAGATCGTCAGGGCGCGGGACCGGTACGTCTCAAAGTCGACCAGCTCGTTCTTGGCGGCGCTGATGATGGCGTGGACCGAACGGGGGGGAAAGCGCTTGGGATCCAGTCCCAGGTCACGAATGACGTATCCGGTCAGGCGGACGGCGTCGGCCTGGTCGTAGATCGTGAAGCTCGTCTTGTACCCGAGGCGGCCCGCCTCCCGGCGCAGGATGCGCACGCAGGCCGAGTGGAACGTCGACACCCACATCCGCCGGGCCACCGGCCCGACCAGGGCCTCCACCCGTCCGCGCATCTCGTCGGCGGCCTTGTTGGTGAAGGTGATGGCCAGGACCGAGAAGGGACTGGCCCCCCGCTCCCGGATGAGATGGGCGATGCGGTGGGTGAGCACCCGGGTCTTGCCCGACCCGGCCCCGGCCAGGATCAGCAGCGGCCCGCTCTCGTGCAGGACGGCGTCGCGCTGGGCGGTGTTCAGCCCGACCAGCAGGTCGACACGGGGGGGCCGGGCCTCGGGCCCGAAATCGTGCTCCTCCGCCGTCACCGGAGCATCCGGCTCGGTGTCCGGCACAGACGGGAGAGGGGACCCGGTCACTCCCACTCGATGGTGCCCGGTGGCTTCGACGTGATGTCGAGGGCCACCCGGTTCACCCCGGGTACCTCGTTGATGATCCGTGACGACAGCCGCTCGAGCACCTCGTACGGCAGCCGGGCCCAGTCGGCGGTCATGGCGTCGTCGCTGGTCACCGCCCGGATCACGATCGGATAGGCGTAGGTCCGTTCATCCCCCATGACGCCGACTGTACGGACGGCCGGTAACACCGCGAAGCTCTGCCAGATCTCCCGGTACAGGCCGGCCCGCTTGATCTCCTGGGTGACGATGGCGTCGGCCGCCCGGAGGATCTCGACCCGCTCGGGCGTGATCGTCCCGACGATGCGGACGGCCAGGCCCGGGCCGGGGAAGGGCTGGCGCCAGACCATGTCCTCGGGCAGCCCGAGCTCCTCGCCGATGGCGCGGACCTCGTCCTTGAACAGGTTGCGGAGGGGCTCGACCAGCTCGAAGTTCATGTCGTCGGGAAGACCGCCGACGTTGTGGTGGGACTTGATCCGGGCGGCGTCCTTGGTGCCGGACTCGATGATGTCGGGGTAGAGCGTCCCCTGGACGAGGAAGGGGGCGTCGTCGAGATCCCCGGCTACCTCCTCGAAGACCCGGATGAACGTCTCCCCGATGATCTTGCGCTTGCGCTCCGGGTCGATGACGTCGTCGAGGTTCTCGAGGAAGCGGTCGGCGGCCTTGACGTGGACGAGATCGATCTTGAACTGCCGGCGGAAGGTCTCCTCGACCTGGTCGGCCTCCCCGGCCCGCATCAGGCCGGTGTCCACGAACACGCACGTCAGCTGGCCCCCCACCGCCTTGTGGACGAGGGCGGCGGCCACCGCCGAGTCCACCCCCCCGGAGAGCCCGCAGATGACCTTCTGGTCCCCGACCTGGCGCCGGACCGCCTCGGCCGACGTCTCGATGATCGAGGTCATCGTCCAGTTGGGCCGGCACCCGCACACCTTGAACAGGAACTGCTTGAGGACCTCCTGGCCCCGGGGGGTGTGGACCACCTCGGGGTGGAACTGGACGCCGTAGATGGCCCGGTCGGGATCCTCCAGCGCGGCTACCGGCGCGTCGGGGGACATGGCGGTCACGGTGAACCCGGTCGGCGGCGACACGATGGCGTCGGTGTGGCTCATCCAGACGTCCTGCTCCGCCGGCAGCCCGGCCAGGAGCGCCGAGCCGGACACGACCTGCAGCGGCGTGCGGCCGTACTCGCCGCGCCCGGTGCGGGCCACCTCCCCCCCGAGCTGCTGGGCCACCAGCTGGGCCCCGTAGCAGATGCCGAGCACCGGTAC
>DASUHN010000064.1 GCA_036273495.1 Acidimicrobiales bacterium
GACCCTCCCCTACCGGCCCCTGGCCGGCGTGGTCCCGTGCCCGGGAGGGTGGCTGGTGGCCGGGGCCAAGCTCCAGGGCACGACGATGTCACCCGAGGAGCCGGTGGTCCTGCGCACGTTCGTCGAGGTGCTCGACACCAAGCCCGCTTTCGAGATCATCGCCCTGGGCGCGGCGGTCGGCCTGCCCGACATCCCAGCGGCGGGGGGTCGGCAGTGCGACCGGGAGGCGCGGGCGCTCCTGGGATGGCCCCGGAGCGGGGCGATCATCTCCCCGCCGGCCCGGGCCGCCCTGGCCGCCCGGAGCTACACGAAGGCCCGCGCCGCCAACGGGGGGCGCCTCAGCGCGGTGGCGTGGGCGCGCCTGGCCCGGTTGGCCGAGATCGAAGAGGTGATAGCCCCTTACTGGCAACGCACGGTCTTCGAGGTCAACCCGGAGCTGAGCTTCCACCAGCTCAACGAGGACGCTCCCCTCCTGTACCCGAAGCAGTCGCAGGTCGGGATCAAGGAGCGCACCGACCTGGTCGTAGGGCGGATCTCGGGGATGCAGCGCATCGTCGACGCCCGCGTACGGGGGGCCGGAGTGGCCCACCGCCTCGATGCCGCCGCCTGCCTGTGGACCGCTCGGCGCATCGCCGCCCACGCCGTCAGGCGGCTGCCCGAGGAGCCGGTCTGGGACGCCCAGGGCCTCCGGATGGAGATCGTCCGGTAGTGCCCCGGGCCGGCCCGCCCGAGGACGGAGGGTGAGATTCGCGCAGAAGGTGATGACCGGCAACCCTCATGTGGGCGGCCTTCCAGCCGATTCAAACCGGCGAAACAGGCCATAAACGGCGGCTCCGAGGGTCTCGGAGAAGTTTGGCGACAATTTGATCTCGCGTGGATGACGACCACGAGGCGTGGTCGTCTTACTTACACGGGCGGGTCGGCGCCGTCCCGGCGAGAGAGGGAGTAGGGCAGAGGCGGATGTCGCGGATACGGGTGGACGGGAAGCAGTTTGCCGTGGGGCAGGAACGCTTCGCGTTCCGGGGGGTCTCCTACGGCACCTTCGCCCCCCGGGAGGACGACGCCCAGTTCCCGGAGCGCGAACAGGTCAAGAAGGACTTCTCGGCCATGCGCGAGGCCGGCTTCACGGTCGTCCGCACCTACACAGCCCCGCCCGCCGACGTTGTCGACCTGGCCGCCGATTGGGGGCTGCGGCTGCTCGTCGGCGCCTTCTACCCCGACTGGCGCTACCTGGTCGGGGCCGGGCGCAGGGAGCGGGAGCGCCTGGCCCGGGCGGCCCGCGCCGAGGTGCGCCAGGTGGCCCGGCGTCTGGCCGGCAACGAGGTGGTGCTCGGGATCTCCCTCGGGAACGAGGTGCCGGCCGACGTGGTGCGATGGGAGGGCTCCCGGCGGGTGGCCGGACTGATCAATGGGCTGGCGGAGACCGTGCACGACGAGGACCCCGGCACTCTCGTCACCTACGCCAACTACCCGACGGCGGAGTACCTGGAGCTCCACTCGCTGGACTTCGTCACCTTCAACGTCTTCCTCGAGCAGCGCCAGGCCCTGCGCCGCTACCTGACCCGCCTCCAGCACCTGGCCGGTGATCGGCCCCTCGTGCTCGGGGAGATCGGGTTGCACGTGCCCGACCGCAGCGGCGGGGAGCAGGAGCAGGCCGCGTCGATCGACTGGCAGCTGCAGGTGGCGGCCGAGGCGGGGGTGGCGGGCACATCGCTGTTCAGCTGGACCGACGACTGGTGGGTCGGAGGCCATGCCGTCGAGGGCTGGCACTTCGGGCTCACCCGCGCCGACCGCTCCCCCCGCCCGGCCCTGCGGGTGGCGACGGAGTGGAACGGGCGCGAGGTGCGCGACCTGCGGGAACGCTGGCCTTCGATCAGCGTCGTGGTCTGCGCCTACACCGCGTCGGAGACCCTCGACGAGTGCCTGACTCACACCTGTGCCCTCGACTATCCCGAGCTGGAGATCATCGTGGTCGACGACGGCTCGACCGACGACACGGCGGAGATAGCCCGCAGATACCCGCGGGCCCGCCTGGTCTGCGTTCCGCACGCCGGCCTGTCGGTGGCCCGCAACGCCGGCCTGGATGCGGCCACCGGGGAGA
>DASUHN010000065.1 GCA_036273495.1 Acidimicrobiales bacterium
TGGCCGACAGCCCCAGGAGACCGGCGGCCTCCCCGGGCGCCATGCCCTCGACCTCGGTCAGCCACAGCACCGAGCGCCACCGCTCGGGGAGGCTGCGGAACGCCGACGCCACCAGGGCGGTGTCGAGGCCGTCGAGGAGCCGCTCCGACGGTCCGAGACCTGCCGCCGCCGGGTCCGCCAGCTCGGTGTCGGTCGGGTGCACCCGGCCGGTGCGCCGGAGGACGTCGATGGCGGCGTTGCGGGTGGTGGCCAGCAGGTAGGGCCGGAACCGGTCGAGATCCTCCAGCCGGCCGGCGTTGAGGGCGGCCAGCATCCGGGTGAATGCCTCGGCCACCGCGTCGGCGGCGTCCTCCCGGTTCCCCGTCACGGCGTAGGCGACCCGCCAGGCGGCGTCGGCGTGGCGGCGGTACAGCTCGTCGAAGGCGTGGTTGTCCCCGTCGGCTGCGCCTCGGGCCAGCTCAGCGTCAGGCGGCCCGCCCACCAGCTCATCAGCCTTCTGTGCCATGACCCTCGCCTCCTGAGGAGCCATCAGAACCGTCACCGCCAAGATTCTGTCTTTCGAACCATTCTCCTGCAGAGCGACGGCACGACCGCTGCTCGTGGGCCTGCCGGATTTCGCCTGTTTTCACCTATCGGCCCCCGGAGCCCGGTCTTGAGCAGCCTGTCCCGCTCTGATCGTGAACGAGGCGAAAAATCGGGGCGGGTCCCCGAAGGATTCCGGGACCGGGGAGCGAACTAAATTTAATATGACGAAAGTACTCGTAACTGGGCGGACGGTATGAGGGAGGCGGTCAAATGAGGCCGAGCATGGACCCGCAGAGCGATGTCGTGAAGATGGGTCGGCCCGAGGGCTATGAGGCCCCGGCCCTGAGCTTCCACGGGTCGGTGGGCCAGCACACCGCCGCCCTGTCGTCGGGGGGTTTCACCGACGCCACCTTCCCGACCCACACCCCGCTGGGTGATCTGACCTTCTCCGGGTAGATCGACAGGGGCGCCGCCGTCACGGGCACGTGACAGCTTGTCCGGGCGGCGAGCGAGAGCAGCTCGGAAGGTACGACACTACTGGGGCCACCATGGGAGTAGACGCGCCATGAGTCAGATGGATTCACACAACGATGCCGGGACGACCGTTCCGGCCCGCCGGCCCGCCGGATACGAGCGGCCGGCCCTGAGCTTCCACGGGTCGGTCGGCCAGCAGACGGCGGCCAACCGCGTGGGGATGGTCACCGATGCCGCCTTCCCGGCCGGCACGCCGATCGGTGACCTGACTTTCTCGGGGTAGAGCGGTCGCGTAGCGTGGCATGTGAGGGCGGCGGACCAACAGGTGCTACGGCGTGATCAGCTGATCTGGAGGGAGGTCGATGGCCAGGTGGTGGGCATCGACCTCCGCTCCTCCCGGTACTTCAGCCTGAACCCGACGGCCACGTTTCTCTGGAAGCTGCTGGGTGACGGCGCGGCGCCGGATGACCTGACCGAGAGGCTCTCCGCCGAGTTCGCCCTCGACCGGGGGCTGGCCGCCGAGGACGTCTCCGCCTTCCTGGCCTCGCTGGAGGCCGGCGGTCTGCTCGAGTCGTGACCCAGCCCCGGTGGCCGGCCGGTCCCGGGCCGAAGCTCCGGGCACTGTTGACCGCGGTTCCGGTTGTCGCCTGGCTGGCAGCTGTCGAGGTGGGCCTCCGGACCACGTCCCTGTCCCGGCTGACCCGGTTGCTCGGCGTCGCCATCGACACCGACGCCGGGGCGTCAGGACAAGAAGGACAGCGGGGCCCGGTGCTGACGGCCCACGAGGGGCGCCAGCTGCGCATCCTCGCCGCCATCGTCGAACACTGGCCCTTCGGGCGCGGCCCGTGCCTGCGACAGTCACTCGTGGCCGGGCGGATCCTCCGTCGTCACCAGCCCCACCTGAGGATCGGCGCCGCCCCCACGGAGGATGGCGTGCTCGGGCACGCCTGGCTCGAGCTCGCCGGGACGGCCGTCGTCGGCAACCCGGCCGGGTTCCCCGTCCTCGTAAGCCACGGCTGACGTGGCGAGCTGGTCCCTGCACGGCATCGTGATCGATGCCGACATCGAGCTCGGCCGACCCGCCGGCCCGGGCACGGAACCAGCCGTCATCCTCGACGTGGGCGAGCCGCGACCGATCGGTTCCGACCCTCCTCCCGGAGTCGTGCTGCTGCAGAGGGAGGTGGAGGACCGGCCCTTCCAGACGGCGGCGCGCGAGGGGCCGCGGACGACCCTCCGGATCCACGGGCTGTGTGACTTCCGCCTGACGGACGGATCGGACCGCGTCGTATGCGTGCCGGACCCGGTGCTCACGCGCGACCAGTTGGCCCTGCTCGTCCGCGGGGCGTTCCTGGCCTTCTATCTCGGTCTCCGGGGAGAGTGCGTCCTCCACGCCTCGGCCGTCGACGTCACCGGAGACGGGTCGGCCCTCGTCTTCGTCGGCGGCGCCGGCTGGGGCAAGTCCACCATGGCGGCCTGGCTGTGCTCGGTCGGCGCCCGGTTGATCGTCGACGACCTTCTCCGTCTCGACGAGTCACGGCCGCCCCGCTGGGCCGGCACCTCCTCGGAGCTGCGCCTGCGGCCGACCTCCGAGTCCCTGGTCACCTCGGCGCCACCGACGTGGAGCCCCAGGCCGACCGTCGATGGGAGGACGGCCCTGGCGCCTCTGATCACGCGTCACGACGCGGGGGAACTGGCGGCGGTTGTCCTCCCGGCTCGCAGCCTCAATCTCTCCGGTCTCCAGGTGGCGGCGCTGGATCCCGTGGAGGCCTTGTTGGAGCTGGTCCGGTTCCCCCGTTTGGACGGCTGGCAGGTGAGTGAGGTCATCGAATCCCATTTCGACGCCCTGAGCCGCCTCACCGAGGCCGTCCCGGTGTACCGGGCCTGCCTGCCGTGGGGACCTCCGTTCACCCGTGAGGCAGCCCTCGAGCTGCTGACGGCTCTCGGCCTGCCCATCCCGGCCGTGGCCCCCAGCGGGTGACCGGCAGGCCGGTCACCATCACCGGCCCGATGGGCGCGTCGACCGGGGCGGGTACGGTGCCGATGACCGGGCTCGAGATCGCCTGGGGCTGGGTCGCGGGAGCCGAGGAGCTGATCCGGCTCCCCGTGAGCTCCGCTCCGCCGCCTCTGCAGGCCTTCGAGGACGCCATCAGGCCCGCCCTCCAGCGCCCGCCCTGCCTCGTCGAGTTCTCGGGAGGTCGGGACTCCTCCGCCGTGCTGGCCGTCGCGGTGTCGCTCTCCCGGCGGGAGGGGCATGCCCCGCCCATACCGGTGACCCAGCGGTTTCCCGGCGTGGCCGAGGCTGACGAGGACCACTGGCAGGAGGAACTGGTCAGGCAGCTGGGCGTCACCGATTGGATCCGGCGCGACGTCTTCGACGAGATCGATCTGATCGGGCCTGTGGCGGCGCCGTCGCTGCGCCGGCACGGGATGGCGTGGCCACCTCTGGCGCACGTCCGGGGCTTCATCTGGGAGCTGGCCCGGGGAGGCTCGGTGTTGACCGGCGAGGGTGGCGACGAGATTCTGGGGCCGCGCCGGCTGACCCCCATACGGCAGGTGCTCGCTCGCGACGTCAGACCGACGCGCCGCAACCTGCGAGCTGCCGCCCTGTGTGTGGCGCCTGAACGATTGCGCTCCCGAGCCTTGCGCGCCTCGATGTCCGGCGCAGTCGACGCGAAATGGCTTCGTCCGTCCGCTCGCGAAGAGCTCGTGCGCGCTGCCATCCGGCCGATCGCCGAGGAGTCGGTCGACCGCCGGCGCGCCCTGGCGCAGCATCTGAGCTCGCGCGGGATGCGGATCTCGCTGCACAACATGGCCGTGATGGCCTCGTGCTTCGATGTCTTGACCCTTCATCCGATGCTTGATCCCGGATTCGTGGCGGCGTTCGCCGCGGTGGCGAAACTGTTGGGTCCCCGGGACCGTACTGCCGCCATGCATCTGATCTTCGGTGATCTGCTCCCGGACGACCTGCTGGGTCGCCGGTCGAAGGCCCGGTTCAACCGCGTACATTTCGGCGTGCACAGCCGGGAGTTCGTCGAGAGCTTCACCGGGGAGGGAGTGGATGAGGACCTGGTGGATGTCGAGGCTCTCCTCGAGGTCTGGCGGACGCCCGCTCCGCACGCCATGACCTCCGCCCTGCTGCAGGCCAGCTGGCTGGCGACCGCCGGAGGGCCGTCCTGAGCCTTCCCCGGCCTCCCATGACCTCCACGGAACCGAATGTCGCGTTCTTCTGGGAGGCGTGCCGACGCCAGCCTCGTCCTGAAGTGCTGGGTCGCTCCCTCGACGGCGGGCTCGAGACGTCGATCCTCCTCGAGGCGGCCCGGCGCAACCGCTTGGCTCCGTTGCTCTGGCGTTCCCTGGTCCTCGCCGGCCGGCAGGACCAGTTCGGCGACGTGGGCCGGGAGCTCGGGGACCTGGCCGCGGTGGCCAACATCCGGGCCCTCGTCGTCGTGCCTGCCGCCCTGGCACACGCGCTGGAGCCTTTGACCGCCTCGGGGCTGGAACCCGTGGTCCTGAAAGGCCCGGCCGTGGCCACCCACTATCCCGACGCCGGCCTGCGCCCGATGGACGACATCGACCTGCTCCTGCCGGCGGCCCAGCACCGGACGGCGCTCCGGTCGCTGACCGACTCCGGGTGGGAGGTCCGACGACCGGCGTCGCGCCAGCGGTACGACACCGTCCTCACCCATCCGGCCGTGCCCGGTCTGCCCCTGGAGCTCCATTACGGGCTGGACGCCTCCTACGAGCGCTACAGCCGCCTCGACAGCCACGGTCTCTGGTTGCGCAGGGAGCCCGCCCGGCTCGGAGACCGTGCCGCCTATGTCCTGCCTCCCGAGGAAGAGCTGGTGATGCTGTGCCAGCACGCGGCCAAGCCCTTCCACATGTTCAGTCGTCTGATCTGGGTCGTCGACATCGCCATGCTCCTGGATCCCGAGTCCCCGACCCGACCCGTGGACTGGGAGCGGGTCGACGAGCTGGCCACCACCGCCAAGTGCCGGACGGCGCTGGCCGTCGGCCTGACCCTGGCCGAACGGGTCGGGGCCGAGTCACCCGGGTCCCTGCGGGCGCTTCCGCGGTCGAAGTGGCGTCGCGTCCAGGTCGAGCCGCTTCTGGAGCCCTCGTGGCCACTGCAGCCCCGTTCGGCAGCGGCGTTCGGGCCTCGCTTCGCCGTGACCGACTCCCCCTGGCTCCGGGCCCGCCTGGTGCTGGGAGCAACCCACGGCGAGACTCCGGGGCGCAAGGTGAGATGGCTGCTATCGGCCCCGGCCCGGGCGGTCGCCCGTTGGTTCGGCGCCCAGCGCTCTACAGCGACAGGTCGTACGCAGCCGACTGGGTCCGGAACATCTCCGCGTACCAGCCGTCGACGTGCATGAGATCGGCGTGGGTCCCGTGTTCCAGCATCCGCCCCTGGGACAGCACGTAGATGTAGTCGGCCAGTCGCACCGACCCGAAGCGGTGGGAGATCAGGAGAACGGTCCGTCCCCCCAGTAGGTCCCGGAGCGCCTCGAACATCTCGCTCTCGGCTCGGGGATCCAGGGCCGCGGTGGGCTCGTCCAGGATCACGAACGGTGTGTCCCTGAGCAGGGCCCGGGCCATGGCAACCCTCTGCCACTGGCCCCCGGACAGCTCGACCCCTCCGTAGTAGTGGGGGCCGAGATAGGTGTCGAGGCCGGCAGGCAGGGAGTGCAGGAATCCCGCCCCGGATCTGCTGGCCGCCGCCTCGATGCGCCCTCTGTCGTTCGACCAGGCCCACCGCCCGAGGCCGATGTTGTCGGCCGCCGCCATCTGGTATCGCACGAAGTCCTGGAACAGCACCGTCGTCCGGTCTCTGAGCCAATCTTCTTCGAGCGTCTCCAGCGCCTGGCCGTCCCAATGGACCAGGCCGTCGGTCGGCGGGTAGAGGCCAGCCAGGATCTTGGCCAGGGTGGTCTTCCCGGATCCGTTCTCGCCGACGACGGCCACCACCTGACCGGGCCTGATCTCGAGCGAGACGTCGGCCAGGGCCGGCACTCCGGGCCGGTTCGGGTACGTGAAGCTGACGGCTTCGGCCCTGATGTGGGGCGGAGGCGCGCTCGAGGGCTCCGACTCGGGCGCCGGACCGGACCGGACCCGGTTCCGACCGGCCGCAGTGCTCGTGGCGGCATCGGCCACGAACGAGGTCAGGTCCTCGACGAACAGTGAGGACTCGTAGAGCAGTCCGGCCCCGGAGGCCAGCCCTTGGAGCTGGCTGCCGAGCAGGACCAGGCCGGCGGTCGCGGCACCGGCACCGGCCAGCGACAACCGGCCCGAGGCCACGAACCAGATCAGCAGGCCGATGGCGGCGCCGGTGATGACGGCGGTGAGCGAGGCTCCGACCACGCCCCGGCGGATCCGGAGGGAGACCACACGACGCAAGGCGGCGATGCGCTCCGCATACAGAGAGTCGAATCGCTGTTCCAGGAACTCGGCGGAATCCAGCGCCCGGACCTCCTGAGCGGAGGCCTTGTCGGTGAGGAGGAACTGCAGGTAGTAGCGCCGCCGGTCGCGGGGAGCCTGATCGGCGCTGAAGCGGTACAGGGCGCGACTGGCGGTGACCGTGGCCACATAGACGGGCACGATCGCCGACACGGCGAGCAGGACCACGAGAGGCTGCAGAACGAACAGGGTGGCGGCCAGGGCAACCGACGCGACGAGCGAACTGGCCAGGCTGACGAGACCGGTCGTGAGCTGCAGGGGACGGCCGGAGGCGTTGACTATGGCCCTCTGCATGCGGTCGTGGAAGCCGGGGGACTCGAATCTCAGGAGGTCCACCCGGGCGCAGACGGCGAGCACCTGCTCCACGGAGTCCCGGGCCACCAGCTCGGCGAGCGTGCGCTGCATCTCCCCCCGGACGAGGTTGGCCAGGGCGGCAAGTCCCAGGGCGGCGCTGAGGACGATGACGTCGGGGACGGTGGAGCTGAAGTCATGGCTCGTCCGGGCCTGGAGGAGGTGACCGAGCAGGCTGCGCCCGGCGAGGAGCTGGGCGGCCAGCATCACCCCGGCCACCAGCTGGAGGAAGGTCACCGTGGCCAGCTCCCGCGGGGCGGCGCGCCACACCAACCCGAGTGCACGGCCGACGAGACCGGGCAGGTCGCGGAGGCGACGGTCCACGTCCGGATGCAGCACCGCGTCGATGTTGAAGCTGGCGCCTTCGCCGGCCGCCGTGGAGCTCACGCCAGGATATTCCACAGGGGGGTCGTGGGAGCCTGCCGCCATCGGGTGGCCCGGGGCCGCCGACCCGGTCCTTCGCCGGCCGGGCCGGCCGATAAGTTACCATTGGGTAACATCAGTCGCTTCCGACCGAGTCTTCGATAGGGGTGCCCATGTCTCCTTACTCCCTCGATCTCAACGAGGACCAGCTCCAGCTCCAGAAGTGGGTCCACGACTTTGCCGAGAACGTCATCCGGCCCGCGGCCCACGAGTGGGACGAGAGGGAGGAGACGCCGTGGCCGATCATCGAGGAGGCGGCCAAGATCGGTCTGTACTCCTTCGAGTTCGTGGCCAACGCCTTCTCCGATCCCACCGGCCTGACCATGTGCCTGGTCAACGAGGAGATGTC
The DNA here is from genome assembly GCA_036273495.1 of Acidimicrobiales bacterium. NCBI lineage: Bacteria > Bacillati > Actinomycetota > Acidimicrobiia > Acidimicrobiales > Acidimicrobiales bacterium. Next base: position 7,574 of record DASUHN010000065.1, read on the forward strand.
GTGGGGAGACGCGGGCATCGCTCTCGCCATCTTCGGCAGCACCCTGGGAGTGGCCGGCATCTTTGCCAACGGGACGCCGGAGCAGATCGGGGAGTGGGTGCCCCAGTGTTTCGGCACGCCGGACGACTTGAAGCTGGCCGCCTTCGCCGTCTCGGAGCCGGATGCCGGATCGGACGTGAGCTCGCTGCGCACCCGCGCCGTCTACGACGAGGCGAAGGACGAGTGGGTGCTCAACGGGACCAAGACCTGGATCACCAACGGGGGGATCGCCGACATCCACGTGGTGGTGGCCTCGGTCGACCCGGAGCTGGGCTCACGGGGCCAGGCCAGCTTCGTCATTCCGCCGAAGACTCCCGGGCTGTCGCTCGGGCAGAAGTTCAAGAAGATGGGCATCCGCGCATCACATACGGGTGAGGTCATCCTCGACGACGTCCGGGTCCCGGGCCGCTGCCTGCTCGGCGGCAAGGACAAGCTCGACGAGCGGATGGCCCGGGCGCGCGAGGGGAAGCGGTCCAACGTCCAGGCGGCCATGGCCACCTTCGAGGCGTCCCGACCCATCGTCGGCGCCCAGGCCGTCGGCATCGCCCGGGCCGCCTACGAGTACGCCCTGGACTACGCCAAGGAGCGCCGGCAGTTCGGCCGAGCCATCATCGAGAACCAGGCCATCGCCTTCAAGCTGGCGGACATGAAGATGCACACCGACGCCTCCCGCCTCCTCGTGCACCGGGCGGCGTGGATGGCGAGCGCCGGCAAGAAGTTCGAGGCCGGTGAGGGCTCGATGTCCAAGCTCTACGCCGGGGAGACCGCAGTGTGGGTCACCGAGCAGGCCATCCAGATCCTCGGCGGTTACGGCTATGTCCGCGAGTACCCCGTCGAGCGCTGGCACCGTGACTCGAAGATCTACACCATCTTCGAGGGGACCTCGGAGGTCCAGCGGCTCGTGATCTCACGGGCCATCTCGGGCATCCACATCAACTGAGCGCCGGGCCGTCAACAGATACCGAGGAAGCGTTCGGCCAGGGTCCGGAGCTGAGTCCGGAGAGTTTCGTCGTCGCGTCGGATAGCCATCGGGTGCATCACGGCGCCGCTGATCGCTGCGCTCAACATGATCGTTGCGATCTCCGAGTCCGGTCCCGCCTGGGGCCCCACGAGAAGGTGGTTGAGACGACGGACGATTTCTCCCGGTCGCTTGTCGCGGGCCAAGAGGCGGCCGACGTGCGGGTCGGTGAGGATCGTGCTCATCTCGCGGCGGCCCTCCACGGCCAGGTCGATGATCCCCGTCAGCGCCACCGCCCGGGCCTGCTCCTCGTCCTCTTCTGACTCGGCAAGGTCGAGCACAGTCTCGAGACGGTCGTACTCGGCGCTGGCGACGGCCCGGACGATCGCATCCTTCGTCTTGTACTGGTGGTACACGGCCGCCTTCGTCACGCCGATCTCGTCGGCGATCATCTGGAGCGACGTGCCGCCGACCCCGTTCCTGGCGAACTCCCGAAGGGCGGCTTCGATGATGCGGGTCTGCGCCGCCGACGGTGGGTTGTGCGGACGCCTCGCCTGGCCGGCCGTTTTCGTCGGAGCCATGCCCCAAATCTAAGCC
>DASUHN010000066.1 GCA_036273495.1 Acidimicrobiales bacterium
CTGGTCGGGACCATGGTGGTCCTGTCGCGGGTGGGGGGCGCCGGCCCCCCCGGCCCGCTGGGCGGCCTCAGGCCCTGCGGGGCCGGATGCTTCTCGGGGCCCTTCTCACCGCCAGGAGCCACCGAGCAGCTGGCGGTGGCGGCATCGGCACCGGGATGGCGGGGCGGGGTGTGGGTGGCCGACGTTACCTGGCCCCCGCCCTCCCAGGATCCCGGCGCCCTCGGAACCCTGGTGGCGACGGTCGGCCGCGTGGCCCGGGTCCACGTGGTCGAGACGGTCCACACCGCCGGCGGCCAGGCCCCCCCGGCGTCGGAGGACGAGACCGGCGCCGCCCTGCTGGCGGACGAGCCGTGGGCCCACGGGGCCGACTACGTGACCGGCCTCCCGGGCGGCGGCCCGGGCCTGACCCTCTACCTCCCGGGCGGACCGATATGGGACACGATCCGCCTCGACGGGACCGGACGCCCGCTCACCGAGGAGATCGTGACGTCCGGCAACCGCATCGACCGGGCGTTCAGCTACCCGTAGATCGGCGGGTGGGCTAACGGGCCGGCGCCGGGGCGCGCACCAGGTCCTTGACGGCCGGGACCACGGGAGGAGCGGTGCGCCAGTCCATGCCGTCCTCGGGCAGGGCCACCGGGTACTTGTTCTCGTGGATCTCGGCCCAGTGCGAGTGGTTGAGCTGGTGGATCGTGAAGCACGCCTGGAGGGCGTTGTAGAAGCCCATGTTGTCCTGGCTCTGGTTGACCGACTCCTTGATGAGCAGGGCCGCCATGGTCGGGACCTCGGCGATGCGCCGGGCAAACTCCAGGGTCCGCTCGGCCAGCTCGTCCTGGGGGAAGACCTTCGACACCATGCCGAGGGCGTGCGCCTCGTCGACGTCGATGGAGTCACCGGTGAGCATGAGCTCCTTGGTCTTGCGCGGCCCGAACTCCCACGGGTGGGCGAAGTACTCGACCCCACACATCCCGAGACGCGTCCCCACAACGTCGGCAAAGCGGACGTTGTCAGCGGCCACGATCAGGTCGCACGCCCACATCAGCATGAGGCCGGCCGCGTAGACCGTGCCGTGAACCTGGGCGATCGTGATCTTGCGGAGATTGCGCCAACGACGGGTGTTCTCGAAGAAGTAGTGCCACTCCTGGAGCATCCGGCCCTCGGCGCCCGAACGGGTGGCGCCGTTGGTCCGGAACGAGGCGTGCTGGTCGGGCCCGGCCTCCCGTTCGGCGATCGAGTCCTTCGAACCCATGTCGTGACCGGAGGAGAACAGCGGACCGGCCCCGCCCAGGATGACCACCCGGACCTGGTCGTCGGCCTCGGCCTCGAGAAAGGCGTCCCCCAGATCGACCAGGAGGCCGCGGTGCTGGGCGTTGCGGGCCTCGGGCCGGTTGAGCATGATCCGGGCGATCCGGCCCTCGTCCAGCGTCTCGTAGCTGACGTACTTGTACTCCCCCACGACGGGTCCCTCCCTGGGTCCGGCTGCGAAAGCCGGATCGTAACTGTTCAGGTGGTCTGCGGGATCATCCAGGGCCGACCCATGAACAGGTCGGTGAGCAGATCCACCGGGTTGAGCCCGTGCTTGCGCCCGGTCTCGATGTAGCTGCGGATCCTGGCGAAGTTGCGGGCACCGGCCTCGGTCCGGAAGGTGCCAGAGATCTTCTGCTGCAGCTTGGCCATGCGCAGATCGCGCTCGGCGCGGTTGTTGTCGAAGCTCACCCGTAGATCGGAGATGAACAGCAGGATCTCATCAGCGTGGTCGCGGAGGGCCACGGCCAGGTTGTAGGCCGCCTTCTCGGCGGCGTTGCGCTTACGGCGTCGTGGTTCGGGGTTGGCCTCCAAGGCCTCCTCGACGATGGCGTTGTAGCGGCCCCGCAGCCAGCGGTACTGACCGATGGGGACCGCATCGAGACCGGCCTCAGCGGCGGCATCGGCTACTGCCTTGGCGTCCACCAAGACCCTGGACATGGCCTCGGCCCACTCCTCCTGGTCGAGGTAGGCCGCCACGTCCTCCAGGTCTCGGAGGATGTGGGCGTTACAGATGGCGTGTCCGGCCTGGTCGTAGCGCCAATAGGGAGCCCAGCGGTCATGGACCAGGATGCCCGAGAACCGCGGCAGGATCCCGAAGGCGTCGGTGGCCTCGACACCTCTTTTGGGGTGGATGCCCAAGAAGGTGAGAAGCGAGGTGGACGCCACGTGCCACCACCACTTGGTCCCCGCCACCCGGGAGCCGGTCTCGTCCACGTGGACGACTTCCTCGTCCGCCAGGCAATCGGCCAGGACGGTGCTGAAGTCCTCCAGACCCTCGGCCGCCCGCGCCGCCAGGCCGGCCAGGAACCCGGTGGAGACCGGCGCCCCCAACAGGTCGGAGAGGATCTCGGCGGTGCGCTCCACGGGGATGAGCTGACGGTTCATGAGATAGATCCCATAGGCCCGCACCTGCGGTCCCCACGCTGTCGGGGCGGTGGCCTCGGGCGGGAAGGCTCCCCCCGTCTCACAACCGCACGAGCATCGGCGCCACTCGGCGACGTGCTCGGTCACCTCCCGGCGCCTGGCGGGCAGGTCGAAGACCTGGCGGACTTCCCGTCCGGTCACCTCCGCCTTGGCCAGGGAGGCTCCGCAGTCCCCGCAGTGGGTGGGCACGTGGTCGACGACCTCGTCGGGATCGGTTACCTGGGCCAGGTTCTTGCCCGGATCACCCGGCTGCTTGCCTGGCTTGCGCCGGGCTTCGCGCTGGGCCCGGCGCCGAGCGGCACGGTTGGCCCGCTCCTCTCGGGCCTTGTTGTCGTCTCGCGAGGGAGGCAAGGACGAGTTGTTGGAGTTGCGCCCCGCTCGGCGCTCCAGCTCGAAGATGCGGGCCTTGAGCTGTTCGATCTCGGCCCGCAGGTCCTCGACGACCTCCCGGAGTGCGGCGTTCTCGGCCTCCAGGTCCTCACGGTTCGGCCGACGCTCGTTCACACGGCAACTTTCGCGACCCTCCGCGCGATTCCTGCCGCTCCGCGGAGAATTTCTGGCATCTCGGGATCCACCACTGCCTCAGGCCCCGGTGTGAGCATGGCACCCGGGATCGCGGGAGGAGGAGCCGATGAGCAAGGTGGGGCGCAATCAACCGTGCCTTTGCGGCAGCGGGGCCAAGGCCAAGCGTTGCTGCGAGGCCCGCCGGGGCCCCTCAGAAGCCGATCTGGCCAAGGCGTTCTTGGTCGAACAACGCAGGGCGACCGCCCCGGCCCTGCGCAGCGCCCTGCGCAAGGTCGACGACCTCATCGAGCTCTACACCGAGGTCGGCCGCCTGCCCAACGTCGATCTCAGCTGCCACCTGCGCCTGCCCGCGTTCCTTCCTCCGGAGCTGGAACGCCTCCAGAGCGCCATCGCCACACGGGACGGAGAGGAGTTCGAACAGGCACTGGGACCCGCGCTGGCCAGGGTCGACAGCCCGTTGGTGCGCGCCGAACTCGGCCGGGCCGTGTTGGCACTGCGCGGCGCAGGTCGGATCACCAACGACGTCGCTGCCGCCGCCTTTCTCGATCTCGACAGCGAGTCGGACTGCCTGATCCGCGAAGCGCTGCTGGCCTCGTTGGCGGTGAAGTGTGGAGCCAGTCGCACACCCGCAGGACTCCTACTCGCGGGCTAATCCGCCGAGTCAACGACGCCAGCTGCCGTCAGGCACCTGAACAGTTACGCCTGGACGATGACGGTCAGGAGCTCGATCGTCCGGAGACAGTCGTTCTTCATCGTCCGGAGGCCCCGGCGGGCCGAGGCCCGCGCCAGCTCGTGCTCGCCCCGGGCCAGGTGCATGCGGGCGGCCGGGAGCAGCGCCTGGGGACTGGAGTCCTTGCCGACCAGTAGTGCCTCCGCCTCGGCCAGCCTTCCCTGGCGGACGCGCAGGTCCGCCAGGGCCACCGCCGGGTGCCAGGCCGGCGCCGTCATCAGCGACTCGAACTCGCCAATTGCCCGCACGAGCACCGCTTCGGCCTCGTGCCACCGGCCGAGCTCACACAGCAGCGCGGCCTGTATGGAGTCACAGTGCGAGCTGAGGAACACGGGTGTGCCGGGCACGCCTCCGATCAGCCCGTTCCGGCGGAGCGGCTCCCGCCACGCCTCCGCCCGCTCGTAGTCCCCGGAGAAGTAGCACGCCGTGAAGAACGAGCACACCGACTGGCCGAGCGTCGTCATCCCGGCGGGGGACTCGCACTGCCGGGAGATGACGAGCGCCATCGACTCGTCGAGCAAGGCCATGCCCTCGCCGACCCGACCGGTCTCGACGTGGGCCAGCCCGGAGTCGGCCAGCGCCTTGATCTCCAGGTCGACGTCTCCGAACTCCCGCGCCCGTGACAACGCCAGCTCGGCGCGCGCCAGGAGCACGTCGGGATCGTCGACCTCACAACCCATCGACGCGATTGCGACCCATCCCTGCTCCACACACGAGGGCAGATCGGCAACGTGACGATCCGCCCGTGCGTACCACGCTCTGGCCGCCGTGCGGTTCCCCATGAAGCTGGCATACACATCGCCGAGCCGGGCGCACGCGATCCCCGCTCGGCGGGCGTCGCCGCTCTCGGTGAAGCCCCGGATGGCGGCGGAAAGGTGCACCACGGCGCCTTCGACGTCGAGGGGCAGGCACGAGAGCGCCGCAACCAGCTCGTGTTGCGCCGCCTCCGCCTGGTCCACCATCCCCCAAGTATCGCGTCGCCGGCCTCTCGGGCCGGAGCCTGCCGGGGGGACCGGGCCGCTAGTCGGCTAGTCGAGCGACCGGAACACGAGGCCGGTGCGGGGCTTGGGGTAGAAGAACGTCGTCTTAGGGGGCATCAGCAGCCGCTGGCGCGCCATGTCGGAGATGGTGGCCACGTCGGCCGGCCGGAGCAGGACGCCGACCTGGGCCTCCCCCTTGTCGACGGCGGCGGCGATGTTCTCGACCCCGTGCTGGTACACCACCTCGTGGGGCGGCAGGGTCTCGAGCGCCACCTCCAGGCGGGCCGAGTCCAGGGGATACTCGGCGGCTTCCTCGGTGGCCGGGAGGGGCCGGGCCAGCCACGACCCCGTCGGCGTGACCAAGCCGAGGGCTCCCTCGTCGAGCATGCGCAGGAGGAAGCGGCCGTCCACCGGGCCCGCCTCCGTCAGGGAGAAGTGGGCCCCGAAGGCGTCGGGCACGTCGAGGCGCTCCGGCAGCAGCGACAGCAGGCGGTGGATGCCGCGGACGGAGAGCTGCTCCTCGGAGAGCTCCACCACCAGGGCCATGATCAGGTCGTGGTCCCCGGGGGCGTCGCCGCGCTCGGCCCGCACCTCGCGGTGGTAGGCGAGGCCGGTCTCGTAGCGGTGGTGGCCGTCGGCCAGCACGACCGGTGAGGTGGAGACGAGCGAGCTGAGCTTCCCGACGCGGGACGGGTCGAGCCGCCACAGCTCGTGGGTCACGCCGTCGGGATCGGTGGCCCGGCCCAGGTGCTCACCGGCGACCTGGCCGCCAGGCGCGACCACCGCCGACATGCCCTCCGCCATGGAGAGACCCCACACCGGAGACAGGTTGGCGCGACAGGCCCGCTGGAGGTTGAGCCGCTCACCCTTGGGCTTGGGGGTGGTGCGCTCGTGGGGCAGCACGTCGCCTTCCCCCGGAACTCCGAACTCGAGGGCGCCGATCACCCCGATCGTGCTGCGCTCCCGTCCCGACTCGTCGCGGAACGTCATGCGGCTGACGTAGAAGGCCGGCTCGGCGTCGCGTGTCAGCACTCCTTCGTTGCGCCACAGGTCCAGCAGATGGGTGGCCTGCTCGAAACGGTCCCGCCCCTCGGCCGGCTCGTCGGCGGGCAGCTCGACGAGGACCGAGTTGTGGGGGCTCTGCGCCACCAGGGCGGCCCGCTCCTCGGGCCCGATGACGTCATAGGGAGGCGCCACGACCAGATCGAGATCGACCTCGGGGGCGTAGCGGAGCCCGGGGAAAGGCTCGAATCGGGGCATGACCCTTCCTACCACCTCTCGGGAGGGCCACCTGCCAGGATGGCCCGATGCCGACCGACGCGGGCTCCGTCTGGGTCGTGGACCTCGACGGGGTCATCTGGCTGGCCGACAACCCCATCCCGCACGGAGACGAGGCCGTCGCACGCGCCCGGGCGCGCGGGGTCCGGGTGCTGTTCGTGACCAACAACTCGTCGCTGACCGTGGGGGAGTACGTGGCCAAGCTCCAGCGGATGGGCATCGACGTGCCGCCCGCTGACATCGTCACGTCGGCTCAGGCCGCCGCCGGCCTGCTGAAGGTGGGGAGCTCCGCCGTTGTGTGCGGCGGGGCCGGCGTCACCGAGGCCCTGCGGGAGCGCGGCGTCGAGCCCAGGTCGGAGGGACCGGCCGACGCGTTGGTGGTCGGGTGGAACCGCGACTTCGACTTCGCCCTGCTGACGGTGGCATGCCGGGCCGTATGGGACGGCGCCACGTTCGTGGCCACCAACCGGGACGCCACCTATCCGACGCCTGACGGATTGCTGCCGGGGGCGGGTGCGCTGGTGGCGGCGGTGGCCTTCGCCACCGGGACCGAGCCCGTGGTGGCCGGCAAGCCCAACCCGCCGGTGGCCGAGCTGCTCCTGGCCCGGGCCGGGGGACGCGTCGACCTCGTGGTCGGGGACCGGCTGGACACCGACGGGCTGCTGGCGCAGCGCCTCGGGGTCCCCTTCGGGCTGGTGCTGTCGGGAGTTACCCGGGAGCATCCGAAGGAGGGGGACGGGGCGCCGGCCCACGTGGCGGCCGACTTCAACGGCTTGGTGGAGGCGGTGGCGGGGTAGCGTTTCCCGTCATGGCCCAGGAACCCGTGCTGAAGCGTTACCTCGACATGGGCCTGGCCCTCGGCCAGCTCACCCGGGCTCGTGCCGAGGAGATGGTCAAGGACCTCGTCCACGCAGGTGAGGTGGCGCCGGCGCAGGCCCGGGACCTGATCGAGGACCTGCTCGAGCGCAGCCGGCGCAACGCCGAGATGCTCTCGGAGGTCGTGCGGGGGGAGGTCCGCCGCCAGCTGGCGGCGGTGGGCC
>DASUHN010000067.1 GCA_036273495.1 Acidimicrobiales bacterium
GAAGATCGACGCCGCCAGCACGGCGTCGGCACCACCCTCGACGGCGCCGTCGACGAGGTGCTGCAGGGTGCCGACCCCCCCGCTGGCGACCACCGGGATGCTGCACGCGTCGACTACCGCACGCGTCAGCTCGAGGTCGAAGCCGTCCCGCGTGCCGTCGCGGTCCATGCTCGTGAGGAGGATCTCCCCCGCCCCGAGGCGCTGACAGATGCGCACCCACGTCACGGCGTCGATCCCCGTGGGGCGCCGCCCGCCGTGGGTGTACACCTCGAACCGGCCCGATCCGGCCGGGCCGGAGCGGCGGGCGTCGACGGCCACGACCACGCACTGGGCCCCGAACTCCACCGCCAGCTCGTGCACCAGATGGGGCCGCTCGACCGCGGCGGTGTTGACCGCCACCTTGTCGGCGCCGGCGCGCAGGAGGTCGCGCCCGTCGTCGACGGCGCGGACCCCGCCCCCCACGGTGAGGGGGATGAACACCTGGTCGGCGGTGGCCCGCACCACGTCGACCATCGTCCGGCGGTGGTCGGAGGAGGCGGTGATGTCGAGGAAGACGACCTCGTCGGCACCCTCGGCGTCGTAGCGGGCGGCCAGCTCTACCGGATCCCCGGCGTCGCGCAGCCCGACGAAGTTGACGCCCTTCACGACGCGCCCGGCGTCGACGTCGAGGCAGGGGATCACCCTCACCGTGCGCACGCCGCCACCCCCTCCTCGACGGTGAGGCGGCCCTCGTAGAGGGCCCGCCCGACGATCACGCCCGAGAGCCGGCGCCCCCCCGCCTCCAGCCCCGCCAGGGCGCGCACGTCGTCGGCTCCCGACACTCCGCCCGACGCGATCACGTCCACGGTGGTGGCCCCGAGCACCGTGGCCAGCCCGGGGCGGTCGGGACCCTCGAGCATCCCGTCGCGCTCGACGTCGGTGACCACGAACGCCACCGCCCCGGCGTCCTCGAGCTCGGCCACCACGGCGAGGAGGTCGCGGCCCGAGCCCTCGGTCCAGCCCCGGACGACGACCTCGCCCCGCTTGTGGTCGAGCCCGACCGCCACGGCACCGGGATGGGCGCCGGTCAGGCGCCGGACCAGACCGGGCTCGGACAGGGCCGCCGTGCCGACCACGACCCGGCTGACCCCGGCGGCCAGGAGCGAGGCGGCGGCCTCCTCCGAGCGCACCCCTCCCCCCGCCTGCACCGGCACGTCGACGCTGCGGGCCACGGCGCCGATCACATCGGCGTTCACCGCCGTGCCGGTGAGGGCGGCGTCGAGGTCGACGACGTGGATCCACGGCGCCCCCGCCGCCGCGAACGAGCGGGCCACCGCCACCGGGTCGTCCCTGTAGACCGTCTCGCGGGAGAAGTCCCCCTGGGCCAGGCGCACGCAACGCCCGCCCCGCAGGTCGATGGCCGGGTACAGATCCACGCCGGCCCGCCTCAGCGGGTGCCGGCGGCGCCGGCGCCCACCGCGGCGACGGCGGCCACGAAGTTTCCCAGCACGGCCAGGCCCGCCTCGCCCGACTTCTCGGGGTGGAACTGGGTGGCCCACAACGGGCCCTGCTCCACCGCCGCCACGACCGGACCGCCGTAGTCGCACGTGGCCACGACCTCGGGGGTCGGCTCGGGGGCGAAGGAGTGCACGAAGTACAGCCACGGCTCCTCGGCGCACCCGGCGAACAGCCCGCTCGCCGTCCCCGACACCTGCACCCGGTTCCACTGCATCTGCGGGTGCTTCTGGCCCTCGGGCAGGGCCCGGACCGTGCCCCGGATCAGCCCGAGGCCGCGCGCGCCGGGGTCCTCCTCCGATCCGTCGTAGAGCACCTGCAGCCCGATGCAGATCCCGAGGAACGGAAGCCCGTTGTCGACCGCCGCCACCGCCACCTTGTCGAGGCCGGTGGCGCGCAGGGCGGTCATGCAGCGCCCGAACGCCCCGACTCCCGGAAGCACCACGGCGTCCGCGGCCATGGCCTGGTCGGGGTCGGACACCAGGTGGGCGTCCCCGCCGACCCGCTGCAGGGCCTTCTCGGCGGAGCGCAGGTTGCCGATCCCGTAGTCGAGGACGGCGATCACCGCGCCGGCCTCACAGCGTGCCCTTGGTCGACGGCACCCCCGCCCCCTCGACCCGGACCGCGTCGCGCAGGGCGCGCGCCACGCCCTTGAACGACGCCTCGAGGATGTGGTGGGTGTTGCGCCCGCTGCGCAGGCGGATGTGCAGGGTGAGGTTGCCGGCCGTGGCGAAGGCCCGCCAGAACTCCTCGGCCAGCTGGGCCTCGAACGGCGGGTCCCCGAGGGCCAGGGCGTCGGGCGCCACCTCCACCTCGTACACCAGGTACGGGCGCCCCGACAGGTCGAGGGCCACGTCGACCAGGGCCTCGTCGAGCGGCAGCGACACCGACCCGAAGCGGCGGATCCCGGCCTTGTCCCCCAGGGCCCCGGCCAGGGCCTGGCCCACGACGATGCCGACGTCCTCCACGGTGTGGTGGGCGTCGACGGCCAGGTCCCCGCTGGCCTCGACGCGCAGGTCGACGCCGCCGTGGCGGCCCCGCTGGGCCAGCATGTGGTCGAAGAACGGGAGCCCGGTGGTGGCCGAGCCGGCGCCGGCACCGTCCAGGTCGAGCTCCACGGCGATCGTCGTCTCCTTCGTCTCCCGCCGGCGCTCGGACCGCCGGGCCCCGGCGGTCACGACAGCACCTCGGCCAGCGCCTTCAGGAAGGCGGTGTTCTCGGCCGGCGTGCCCACGGTGACGCGCAGGCACCCGTCGAGGCCCGGCCACGTGCTGCAGTCGCGCACCAGCACCGATCTGTCCACCAGCCCCTCCCACACTGCGGTGGCGTGACGGGCCACCGGACGGAACAGGATGAAGTTGGCGTCGGACGGCCACGACTCGACCGGCAGGTCGGCGAGGGCGCCGGCCAGCCGGCCCCGCTCCTCGACGATGCCCGCCACCCGGGACTCCATCTCCCCCCGGAAGCGCAGGGCTATCCGGCCCGCCGCCTGCTTCATGGCGTCCAGGTGGTACGGCAGGGCCACGTCCTCCAGCGCCTCCACCAGCGCCGGCGGCCCGATCAGGTAGCCCAGCCGGTTGGCCGCCATCGACCACGTCTTGGAGAAGGTCCGCACCACGACCACCCGGCCCTCGTCACTCACCAGCGGCACGGCCGACCACGGGGCGAACTGGCCGTACGCCTCGTCCACCACCACCAGCCCCGGGGCCTGGGCCACCACCTGCTCGACCACCTCGCGCGGCTCGGCCCGCCCGGTCGGGTTGTTGGGGCTGCACAGGAACGTGACCACCGGGTCGAAGGCGTCGATGACGCGGCCCACCTCGGCGAGATCGAGCCGGAAATCGGCCCCCCGCCGCCCCGTGACCACCTCGGTCCCGGTGATGCGGGCGATGTGGGCGTGCAACTGGTAGGTCGGCTCGAACAGCGCCACCCGCCGGCCCGGGCCGCCGACCGCGAGCAGCAGGCACTGCAGCACCTCGTTGGAGCCGTTGGCACAGAACACCTGGGCGGCGTCGACTCCGTGCAGGTCGGCCAGGCCGGCCCGCAGGGCGCGCGCCTTGCGGTCGGGGTAGCGGTGGAACGGGATCGTGCGCACCTCTTCGGCCAGCGCGTCGGCAAACCCGTCGGGCGGGGGCAGGGGCGCCTCGTTGGTGTTGAGCCGCACCGACACCTCGACCTGGGGGGAGTGGTAGCCCGCCATCAGGGCCAGGTCGGGGCGCACCGGGATCGAGCTCGTCATGGCACCCACCTCGTCATGGCACCCACCTCGTCACGGCACCCACCTGATCCGGACCGACGCGGCGTGGGCCGACAGCCCCTCGGCGTCGGCGATGGCGGCCACGTGCGGCGCCAGCCGGCCGAGCGTCGCCTGGTCGAGCGTGACCACGTGCACCTTCTTGAGGAAGTCGTCGACGCCCAGGCCGCCGGTGAAGCGCGCCGTTCCGTAGGTGGGCAGCACGTGGCTGGGCCCGGCGATGTAGTCCCCGACGCTGGCCGGGGCATGGGCCCCGGTGAACACCGCTCCCGCCGAGCGCACCAGCGGCAGAAGCAGATCGGGGTCGGCGTTCATCAGCTGCAGGTGCTCGGGGGCAATGGCGTTGGCCACGGCCATGGCCTCCTCGGGCCCGTCGACCACCACCGCGTAGCCCCCGTCGCGCAACGTCGACTCGATCTCCTCGCGCCGGGGCGCCTCCGAGACCAGCCGCTCCACCGCGGCGGTGACGGCGTCGGCCGTCGCCTCCGACCAGGTCACCAGCCAGGCCAGCCCGTCGGGGCCGTGCTCGGCCTGGACCACCACGTCGACGGCGGCGTAGTCCACCGGCGTGGTGTCGTCGGCCACCACCACCACCTCCGACGGCCCGGCGAAGCCGTTGGGGATCCCCACCACCCCCGCCACCTCCTGCTTGGCGAGCGAGACGTAGATGTTCCCCGGCCCCACGATCACGTCGACCGCCGGGACCGACTCGGTCCCGTAGGCCATGGCGGCGACGGCCTGGGCCCCGCCCACGCGGTACACCCGGTCCACCCCGGCCAGGGCGGCCGCCGCCAGGGTCGGGGTGGGGACGTTGCCGTCGGGGCCCGGCGGCACGCAGAGGACCAGCTCCCCCACGCCCGCCACCCGGGCCGGCACCGCCGTCATGATCACCGTCGAGGGGTACACGGCCCGCCCTCCCGGCACGTACAACCCGGCCCGGTCGACGGGGCGCATCACCTCCCTGACGACCACCCCGTCGCGCTCGTAGCGGGTGTCCTCCGGCTTCTGGGCCCGGTGGTAGGCGGCCACGTTGGCCCGGGCCGCCTCCAGGGCCTCGCGCAGCAGCGGCGGAAGGGACGCGAGGGCGGCGTCCCACTCCTCGGGGGGCACGGCCAGCTCGTCGATCTCGACCTTGTCGAACCGGGCGGTCAGCTCGCGCAGGGCCCGGTCCCCACCCTCCCGGACCTCCCGGATGATGGCCCGCACCGCGTCGATCGGAGGGTCCGACGCCGCCGCCGGCCGGGGCAGCCCGGTGGTCAGGTCCGCGGCCCGGCCGCGCAGGTCGAGTCGGCGGAGCATGGAACGAACGATGGTAATGGGGCAGGGGGGAGGGGTCCTTCGAATAGGCCGCTTCGCCGGGTTGGGGCTGGAATGATGAGTTGATGACCAGCGCCGCCGAGCTCAGCTCGATCCTCACCGGGCTCGAGGAGATCACCAAGCGGGTGACGGCCATCGCCGACTCCTACGCCTCCGAGCGGCGCGAGGACCTGGCCGGGGACCTGTACGCGGTGGAGCGCCAGCTGGTCAACGCCGCCCGGCGGCTGGGAAAGGCGGCCGACCTGGCGTCCCGCTGAGCCCGCCCGTACGCGCCGAGCGGCGCCCGCAAAGAGGCGCCGCCGGCGGAGCGGTCCGGGCGGCGGATCCCGGATCGGCTCTATGGCGGAGGTCAGGTGGCGGGTACCTGTCTCCGTTGATCCGGTTAACGCACACCCCGAACGGTTTTGTTCCCCGGGAGCTCGGCCGAGGGGCAGAAGTCGTTGAGCACGCAGTCCGCGCACCGGGGCTTGCGGGCCACGCACACCCGCCGCCCGTGCAGGATCAGGCGCAGGCTGAGGGCCCCGCGCTCGGGCGCCGGCACCATGGCGTTGAGGTCCATCTCGACCTTCACCGGGTCGGTCTCGGTGGTCAGGCCCAGCTTGCGCGACAGGCGCAGCACGTGGGTGTCGACCGGCAGGCCGGGCAGCCCGAAGGCCACGCTGCGCACCACGTTGGCGGTCTTGCGCCCCACGCCGGGCAGGGTCACGAGGTCGTCCATCTC
>DASUHN010000068.1 GCA_036273495.1 Acidimicrobiales bacterium
GTGGCGGGAGGAGCCGGCGGCATCGGCTCGGCCACGAGCATCCGGCTGGGGGAGGAGGGGGCCAAGGTCGTCGTCGGGGACCTCGACGGGGCGGCCGCCGCCGCCGTGGCCAAGGAGATCGAGGCCCGCGGCGGCCGGGCCCTGGCGCTGTCGTTCGACATCTCCGAGCCGGCCTCGGTGGGAGAGCTCCTCTCCGCCGCCGCCGACGCCTTCGGCCCGATCGACGCCCTGCACGCCAACGCCGCCGACCTCTCCCGGGGGACGATCGGCCGGGACAGCGACGCCGTCGACATCGATCTCGATGTCTACGACCGGACCATGCACGTCAACGCCCGCGGCCACCTGCTGTGCGCCCGCCACGTCATCCCGCTGCTGCTCGAGCACGGCGGGGGCGCCCTGGTGTTCACCATGTCCGCCGCCGCCTTCGTCGGCGAGCCCACCCGTCCCGCCTACGCCATGGCCAAGGCCGCCCTCGGCGGCCTGGTCCGCCACATCGCCTCGAAGTGGGGGAAGGAGGGCGTCCGGGCCAACGCCGTGGCGCCCGGCCTGGTGCTCACCGACACCGCCCGGGCGGGCATCGACCCCGGGTTCCGGGACCGCGCCCTGCGCACCACCCGCAGCCCCCGCCTGGGCACGCCCGAGGACATCGCCTCCATGGTGGCCTTCCTCGTGTCCGACGACGCCTCGTGGGTCAACGGTCAGGTGATCAGCGTGGACGGGGGCGCCCTGCTGCGCTGAGGGCGGCCCGCCGCCGGGAGGCGCCGGTCCTCAGGGCGCCGGGTCGAGCGGTTTGTGGGCCGGAGGGGCTCTCGACCAAGCTCGCCCGGGGATGGAGACGCTCGGGCTGGTCGTCCTGGTCGTGGTCGCCCTCGGGTTCGACTTCACCAACGGGTTCCACGACGCCGCCAACGCGGTGGCCACGTCGATCACCACGCGCGCCCTACGGCCCGTCACCGCCCTCGCCATGGCGGCGGCCCTCAACGTGGTGGGCGCCCTGGTGTCCACCAAGGTGGCCGCCACAGTGGGGAAGGGCATCATCAGCTCCCCGTCGGGCACCCACGGCCTGGTGATCGTGTTCTCCGCCCTCATCGGCGGCATCGCCTGGAACCTCCTCACCTGGGCGCTGGGCCTGCCGTCCTCCTCGACCCACTCGCTCATCGGCGGCCTGACCGGGGCGGCCATCGGCGCCGGGAGCGGGGTGAAGTGGCACGGGCTGCTCAGCAAGGTGGTGGTGCCGATGGCGGCCTCGCCCCTGATCGGCTTTGCCCTGGGCTACCTCGTGATGATCGCCATCCTCTGGCTGTTCCGGCGCTACCGCCCCGCCGGCGTGAACCGGGGGTTCCGGTCGGCCCAGACCCTGTCGACGGCGGCCATGTCCTGGAGCCACGGCACCCAGGACGCCCAGAAGACGATGGGGGTGATCACCCTGGCCCTGGTGGCCACCCGGCACCTCGGCACCTTCCGGGTGCCGATATGGGTCATCCTGGCCGCCGCCACGGCCATGGGCCTCGGCACCCTGGCGGGAGGGTGGCGGATCATCCGCACCCTGGGGAGCCGGATAACCCCGCTCGACCCGCCCCGGGCGTTCGCCGCCCAGACCTCGGCGTCAGCGGTCCTGTTGTTCTCGGCCTACGCCTACGCCATGCCGGTCTCGTCGACCCACGTCATCACGTCCACGGTGATGGGCGCAGGCAGCACCCGCCGCCTGCTGGCGGTGCGCTGGGGAGTGGCCCGCGAGGTCGTGATGGCCTGGGTGCTCACCATCCCCGGGGCCGGGGTGACGGCCTGGGTGGTGTACCACCTGGTCCACGCCGCCACCGGCCGGTGAGCCGGCGGCGTCCTACGAGCTCTTGACCAGGATCGACTCGACCACGTCCGACACGTCCTCGATGGCGTTGAGCGAGTCCTCCAGGGCCTGGACGATGTCCTTCCACCGCAGCACGTCGAGGGCCTCGTACTCCCCGGTGAACAGGCGGGCCATGAGCCGGCGGTACACGGCGTCCCCCTCGCGCTCGAGGGCCTCGATGCGCTCGAGCCGGTAGCGGGCGCCGGTCTTCGAGCGCAGGCAGCCGATCAGCTCCACCATCTCGGCCGCCATGGCCACGAGCACGTCGGCCAGCTCGGGGAACTCGGGGAGGGCCCGGTCGACCTGCACCAGCTCGATCAGCTCGGCCACGGCAAAGACGTCGTCGACGACGTCGTCGATCTTCTCCGCGAGGGCGTGGATGTCCTCACGGTCGTAGGGGGTCACGAAGCTGGAGTCGAGCTTGTGGAGGAGGTCCCGAGTGATCTGGTCCCCCCGGCGCTCGTAGCGCTTGACGTTCTGGAAGTGCACGTCGATGGCCTCGAACGAGGCGACCATCTTGCGCAGCTCCTCGGCGCAGTCCCGGGCGTTGTCGGCGGCGGCCTGGAACAGCTCGAAGAAGACCTCGTCGGTGGGCACGATGCGCAGCCGGCGGAGCGATCCGAGCAGCCGGCGCAGACCCCGGGCGTCCTCGGTGGCGGGACGGGGGCGGCGGGCCAGCAGCCGGGCCGAGGTGATGCGGCGGGGCGCCACCATGGCGTCGACCCGGCGCGCCAGGTTGACGGCGTGGTCCCCGGAGCGCTCGTAGAAGCGGGCCAGCAGCGCCACCTCCGCCGCCACCCGCGGCTCGGCCCCGGCGCCCAGGACCTCCTCGACGAGACCGGCGGCCAGCCCGTCGAGCTCGTCGTCGGCCGCCGCCAGGTCGAAGCCGACGTCGCGCGACCGTTCCCGGTAGCCGTCGGCCGCCGCCCGCCACATCCGCACCGCCGTGTCGTTCATGGCCTGGATCAGGCCCCGCGACCGCGGGGTGATGGCGTCACCCAGACCGTCCAGGGTCCGCCTGGCGATGTGGGCGGCCAGATCGGCGCTGCGCTCGAGCTCGGGCACCATCTGCAGGACCGCCACCAGCTCCTCGAGCTCGGCGGGCCGGTCGGCGATGTCGGCCAGCCCCTCCCGGATGAGCCCGGTCAGGGCGGCGCAGTGGTCGTCGACCTGGCGGTCCTCGTTGATCACCTGGCCGGCCCGGCCCATGTCGTTGTCGAGCAGGGCCGAGGTGGCCCGGGCCGTGCTCTCCGCCACCAGGGCAAAGGCGACGGTCACGGCCTCGTCCACCTGTCTCCTGAACTCGGCCCATTCCGTCGGGGAGGCGGGCATGCCCCGCAACCTACCCGGGCGTCAGGGGCGCAGCTCCAGCCCGCCGAACTCCCCGTTGTCCCGCCAGTCGGCCATCAGCTTGAAGAACGGCATCGGGCCCAGGCCGTAGGTGCCGCCGAGGAAGGCCTGGCGGCCGGGGTTGCCCTCGTTGTTGTAGTAGCCCGGCGTGCACGACTCCTGGAAGCCCCGGATGTCGCGCGCCGTCTCGTCGAGGATCTTGAGCCACTCCGTCTCCGCCTCCTCGGTGGCCTCGACCTCCCGCACGTCGTGGTCGACGGCGTGGCGGACGATGTGGGCGGCGTGGCCGCTGGCCTCGGTGAGCATGTGGGGGAAGTTGGCGGTGAACCCGCCCTGGCTGTGGCCCAGGATGAACATGTTCGGGAAGTGGTGGACGTGCATCCCGTGGAGGGAGCGCATACCGTCGGCCCAGTACCCCGACAGGGTGACGCCGTCCGAACCGACCACGTCGTAGCCGGACCGCCGGGTGTAGTCGGTCCCCACCTCGAAGCCGGTGGCGTAGATGATGCAGTCGACCTCGAACTCCTCGTCCCCGACGACGAGCCCGGTCTCGGTGATGCGGTCGACGCCCCGCCCGTCGGTGTCGACCAGGCGGACGTTGGGGCGGTTGAAGCTCTGCAGGTACTCGTCGTGGAAGCACGGCCGCTTGCAGAACTGCCGGTACCAGGGCTTGAGGGCGTCGGCGGTGGCGCGGTCCTGCACGATCTCGTCGACCCGGGCCCGGATCGAGTCCATCTTCTCGAAATCGGCCAGCTCCATCGAGCCGGCGATCCCCTGGGCGGACAGGTCGGGCCCCTCGGCCTCGCGCAGGCGCGCCACCAGGCGCCCGATGATGTCGGTCCAGCCGTCCATCACCAGGTCCTGCTCGGCGACGCCTCCGGACGTGAGGATGGTGAAGTTCTCGATCCTCTGCTTGTGCCATCCCGGCTGCAGGGACGCCGTCCACTCCGGGTCGGTGGGGCGGTTGGCCCGTACGTCGATCGACGACGGCGTGCGCTGGAACACGAAGAGGTGGCCCGCCGCCGCCGCCAGGTGGGGAACGATCTGCACGGCCGTGGCGCCGGTGCCGATGACCGCCACCCGCCTGTCGTGCAGCCGGCTGAGGTCCCCGTTGGAGTCCCCGCCGGTGTAGTCGTAGTCCCACCGGCTGGTGTGGAAGGAGTGGCCTGTGAAGCTCTCGACCCCGGGGATCCCCGGGAGCTTGGGCCGGTGCAGCGGACCGGTGCCCATCAGCAGGAAGCGCGCCGCCATCTCGTCGCCGCGGTCGGTGCGGATGATCCACCGTGACCGGGCCCCGTCCCACTCGATTCCGGTCACCTCGGTAGCCAGGCACGCCCGCTCGTGCAGCCCGAAGTTGTCGGCTATGCGGTTGCAGTGCTCCAGGATCTCGGGGGCGCGCACGTACTTCTCGGTGGGGACGTAGCCGGTCTCCTCGAGCAGCGGCAGGTAGATGTACGACTCCACGTCGCACTGGGCGCCGGGGTAGCGGTTCCAGTACCAGGTGCCCCCGAAGCCGCCGCCCTTCTCGATGATCCGGATGTCGTCGATGCCGGCCTGGCGCAGGCGCGCCCCGGCTATCAGCCCGGCAAACCCCCCGCCGATCACCGCCACCGTCACCTCGTCGTGCAGGGGGGCGCGCTCGGTGCGCTCGACGTACGGATCCTCGAGGTAGTGGGCAAAGCGGCCCGTCATCTCGACGTACTGCTCGTTCCCGTCCGGCCGGATGCGCTTGTCCCGTTCCGAGCGGTAGCGCTCCCGGAGGGCGTCAGGATCGGAGGGCAGATCGGTGGTGGTCACGTCGGGCGAGCGTACTTGACCGCGCGGTCAAGTCCCAAGGGGACCGGGAGTCCCGTCGCCGTCCTACGGTTCGGGTCGTGGCCGGCATGGTGATCGTCAACCAGGTGTCCCCGTACCGGGACGGGCCGGCCGGGGTGCACGGGGTCCTCGGCCAGGCCGCCGCCGCCCTGGCCGACCTGGGGGCGCTGGCCGGCCTCGAGCCGGCCGTGGTGGGCGAGGTGGCCGACCTGGCCCCCGCCGACCTGGCCGGGGCGGCGGTGCTGGCTCTCTTCACCATCGGGGAGACCCCGTGGAGCCCGGCCCAGCGCCGGGCGGTGGAGGAGGCCCTGGGCCGCGGCCGGCTGGCCGTCCTCGGCGTCCATTCCGCCACCGACGCCAGCCGGGACTGGGAGGAGTACGGCGCCATCCTCGGCGGCCGCTTCGACGGTCACCCCTGGACCGCCTCGTTCGCGCTCGACGTGGTGGACGTCACCCATCCCGCCACGGCCAATCTGCCGAGCCCCCTGCCGTGGCACGACGAGGTGTACCTGTTCAGCGACCTCCGCCCCGACATGCGGGTCCTGCTCCGGCTCGACCCCGGCCAGCTCGACATGTCGGTCCCCGGGGCCCGGGTCCCGACCCACGGGATCCCGTTGGAGTGGTGCCACAACCACGGCGCGGGCCGGGTCTTCTACACCGCCCTCGGGCACTTCCCGGGGGCGTGGGAGAACCCGGTGTACCTGCGCCACCTGGCCGGGGCCCTGGAGTGGCTGCTGTGATCCGGCAGGAGACGCCGGCGGCCAAGCCCCGGTTGCGCGGCGTCTCCCACCAGGTGGCGGCGGTCGTCTTCCCCTTCATGGGCGTGGTGGCGGTGCTGATGGCCCGGCCGGCGGGCGCCAAGGTGGCCGTGGCCGTCTACACCGCCGGCGTGACCGCGATGTACGCCACCAGCGCCACCTACCACCGCGGCAACTGGTCGGCACCGGTGAAGCGCCGGCTGCGCCGGCTCGACCACTCGATGATCCTGGTCGGGATCGCCTCGACCTACACGCCGGTCGCCGGCATAGGCATCGGGGGCACGACCGGGCGGGTGGTCCTGGCCGTGGTGTGGTCCCTGGCCGCCGTCGGCGCCCTGGTGCGCAACCTGTGGTTGGACGCCCCGTCGTGGTTGGTGGCGGTCGTCTACGTCGGCGTCGGGTGGACGGCGGTGGCGGTGCTGCCCGCCATGTGGACCCACCTGGGCGTGGTGACCTTCCTGCTGGTGCTGGCCGGCGGCTCCGTGTACTCGCTCGGCGCCCTGGTCTTCAGCCGGCGCCGGCCCGATCCGTGGCCTGCGGTGTTCGGGTTCCACGAGGTCTTCCACGCCTTGGTGCTGCTTGCCGGCCTCCTGTTCTGGGTGGTGGTGCTGCGGGTGGCCATCCACGCCTGACCGCCGACGAGGCCCACGGCCACATCGAGATCCATCTGTCGATGTGCCCGAGGTGTCCGCCCCCGTCTGACCGGGCCGGCCGGAAGGGGCCGAACCCGGTGTCAGCCCAGGCGGTCCTGGTGCTCACCCAGGAGCGGGGCCCGCCGGGTGGACCAGGGCGTGGCGCTGAAGCGGTAGGGAGGGCCCGGATAGGTCAGCTCCCGGTCGAGCTCGGGATGGTCGACCGGGGTCGGGAAGTCACGGGCCACGACGTTCGGGTCGCGCATCGCCTCGCCCGGCGTGTAGACGACCCCGGTGGCCACGCCGATCTTCTGCGTCTCGCTGAAGAAGTCGTAGGCGTCGAGCCGCTCGGCCAGGAACGACAGGACCTCCCGGCCGGCGCCGAGCATCTCGGCCACCAGCGGGTCCGAGGTGATGTCGGCGTAGCTGAGCTGCTCCCGCTCGGCGCCCATCTCGAGCAGGGCGGTCAGCGGGAACTCGTCGCGCAGGCCCCTGCAGTCCAGCAGGTCGACCACCCGGGCAAAGGTATGGGGGTCCCGCGGCGGCACGCCGGTGGTGACGTAGCGCCCGTCCCTGCACCGGACCTGGGTCCGGGCCGTCGGCCGGGGCGCGGCGTGGCGGCCGGTCTGGCGGCGCATCTCCTCGCCGGCGGCCAGCCAGCCGTAGGAGGCCATCTCCGTCGTCACGTTGTTGGCGGCGCTCATGCTGACGTCGACGAGCTGGCCCCGCCCCGACCGTTCCCGGTCGAGGAGCGCCACCAGCACGCCCATCACCGCCCAGTGGCAGGCGATCTGGTGGCCCTGGTTCCCCCCGCCCCGGACCGGGGGCAGCCGGTGGTCGTCGTAGCCGCAGCTCCACACCGGCCCCCCCTCGGCCATCAGGGTCAGGTCGGTGAGCGGATCGGCGGAGCGCGCCGATTCCCGCCCGAAGGGGGTGACCGAGACCATCACCAGGCCGGGATGGCGCTCCGAGAGGGTGTCCCAGCCCATCCCCAGCCCGGCCAGACGGCCGGGGGGCTCGGCTTCGAGAAGCACGTCGCTTCGCCCGATCAGAGCCGCCACCTTCTCCCGATCGCGTTCGAGGTCGGCCACGACGCCGTGCTTGGCGGTGTTGTAGTGCCACCACGACAGGCTCCGCTCCGGGCCGGGCTCGTCGTCCAGGTAGGGCCCCGCCGAGCGTAGCGGGGAACCACCGGGTGGCTCGACCACGACCACGTCGGCGCCCAGATCGGCCAGCAGCTTTCCCGCCCACGCCACCCGCTCGTGGGACAGCTCCACGACCCGCACCCCGGCGAGCGGCCCCATCAGATGACACCGTCTTCGGCGAGGCGCCCGATCTCGGCGCTCGAAAGCCCGAGGATCTGGCCCAGCACCCGCTCGTTGTCCTGGCCGAGCACGGGCGCGCCCCGCTCGAGGTGCCAGTCGGTGGCCGACATGTGCACCGGGAGCCCGTCGACGCGCAGGGGGCCGTAGAGGGCGTGGGTCACCGTCGGCCACAGGCCCCAGGCGTCGTTGTCGGGATTGCCGTCACAGCGCTCGGCCGGGCGCAGCACCGGAGCGCACGGCACTCCCGCGGCGCGCACCAGCCCCACGATCCGGTCGCGGTCCCGGCGCCCGGTCCAGGC
>DASUHN010000069.1 GCA_036273495.1 Acidimicrobiales bacterium
CAGCATCGCCACGCTGTCGTAGCCCTCGGCGTAGGCGACGATCGATCCGGTGATGTCGCTGCCGGGCAGCCGGGCCCGGAGCTGGGCCAGGAAGGCCACCATCGACGGGTCCACCGGCGCCCCGCCGGCCGGGGTCACGACCGCGCTCGGGACCACGGCCGACACGCCCGCCGTCCCCGTTCCGCCCAGCTCGCCGACGACCGCTCCGTCGCCCGCCACCGCCGGGGCCACGGTCGGGACCGACCAGCCCAGAGCCGCCCGGGCGGCCAGGATCGGCCCCACGGCCAGCGAGTCCCCCACCACGATCAGCCCGGCCGGCGTGGTGGCGCGCAGCCGCGCCAGGACCGCCGACACCGGATGGGCCCGGTCGACCACGAGGCCGGCGGTGACGTGCAGGCCGGCCCGGCCGGCCCGGGCGCGCAGGTCGGCGAGGCCCTGGCGGCCGGCCGGGTCGTCGGTGGCCGCCACCGCGACCGACGACCAGTGGTGCTTCCGCGAGTAGGCCACCATGACGTCGGCCTGGCTGGCGGCCGAAGGAGCCACTGGGAAGGTCATCGGGTAGCCGCTCGGGGCGCGAACGTCGTCGAGCGAGGAGGCGGTGGTCGTGGGCACGCCGGCCAGGCCGAGATCGGCGCCGCTGTACCGGATGGTGGTGGAGTCCGACGGAGCGACGAGGAAGGCCACCACCTCGTCGTCGGCCAGGTCGAGGACGGCGCGGTCCCCCACCGGGGCGCTGCCCCGGTCGTCCTTGTACAGCAGCTCCAGGCAGCTGTGGTTCTTGAGGATGCCCCCGGTGTGGTCGTACTGGGCGATGGCCGTGCGGATCCCGGTCAGGTACTCCCGGTTGAGGGTGGCGCCCGGCCCGGACAGGTCGAGAGCCGCGCCCACCTCGACGTTGCGGGACCGATCGCACGTGCCGGTCACCGGGTCGGTGTGGGTGGCCACGCCGTACTGCTTGCGCGCCGAGCACCCGGCCAGGACGCCCGCCGTGGTCAGCAGACAGAGCACCGCCGCCGCCATGCGGCCGCCAATAGGACTGGGCACCCGCCGGTCAGCCCGCAGGGACGGCGCCCAGATACGACTCGACCACCCTGGGGTCGTGCATCACCTCGTCGGGGGTCCCGACCGCCACTACCCGTCCGGCATCCATGGCCACGATGCGGTCGGCGACGCCGCGCATCACGCCCATGTCGTGCTCGATCACCATCATGGTGGCGCCGAGGTGGTCCCGCGTGTCCAGCAGGATCGGCACCAGAGCCTCCGACTCCGCCTGGGCGATCCCGGCCGAAGGTTCGTCGAGGAGGATGACACGGGGGGCCATGGCGACCATCACCGCCAGCTCGACCAGGCGCCGCGTGCCCGTGGACAGGTCACCGATCAGCAGGTCGCGGGTGCCGGTCAGCCCGAGGAGCTCGAGGGTCTCGTCGACGGCGACGGCCACCTTGCGTTCGGCCCGACCCACCACCGGCAGGCACGACAGTGACAGCAGCGCCCCCGGAGTGCGGATCCGGTTGGAGACCGCCACCGCCACCGTCTCGCGCACGGTGAGCCCGGGCCACAGCCGGGCGGCCTGGAACGACCGCCCGAGCCCGGCCTGAGCCCGGCGGTGCGCCGGCCAGTCGCTGACGTCGCGGCCGAACAGGTCGACCTGTCCCCGGTCAGCCCGGAGGTGGCCCGAGACCAGCTCGAACGCCGTGGTCTTGCCCGCCCCGTTGGGTCCGATCAGGCCCAGCGTCTCGCCCTGGTACAGGTCGAAGTCGAAGTCGTCGACGGCGGTGACCCCGCCGAAGCTCTTGCGCAGGCCGCGTGCGCCGAGCACCACCTGCGGTCCGTCCGCCGAGGACGCATTCCCGGCCGGAGGCGACGCCACTGCCGCCGTCGGAAAGCGGGATCCGGTGGATGTTCCCAACGGGGACCTACCCGCTCGGGCCGGGCCCGAGCCGTTGCCCTCCCCGGCTCCGGCCCCCCGCCCACCGGCTCCCTCGAGAAGGACGGCGCGCACCAGATCGTCGCGCTCGAGCAACTCGGCCGTGGGCCCCGAGAAGACGATCTGGCCCTTCTCCATGAACACCGCCCGGTCGCACAACCGCAGAGCCAGGGCCACCGACTGCTCCACCAGCACGACCGTGGTCCCTTGGGCGTGGATGGCCCGCACGATGCCCAGCAGGGATTCGACCACGGTCGGGGCCAGGCCCAGGGAGAGCTCGTCGATCAGGAGCAACCGGGGCCGGGCGACGAAGGCCTGGGCCAGGCTGAGCATCTGCTGCTCTCCGCCCGAGAGGTTCCCCGCCGTCGTGTCCCACCGCCGGCGCAGGATGGGGAAGTAGCCCAGCACCTCCTCGGTTGCCGCCGCCAGGTACTCCGGCTCGCTCTCGTACATCCACCCCGCCACCCGCAGGCTCTCGGCCACGGTCAGGCCGGGGAATATGCCCCGTCCCCCCGGGACCTGCATGATCCCGCCCTCGGCGATCCGGTTGGGATCGGCGCTGGTGATGTCCCGGCCGTCGAACAGCACGGCACCGGCAGTCGGCACGAGCAGTCCCGAGATGGTGCGGAGCAGGGTGCTCTTGCCCGCTCCGTTGGTACCCAGCACGGCCAGCATCTCCCCGTCCGCCACGTCGAGGTTGACGCCGAAGAGGACCTGGACGGCGTCGTAACCGGAGTCGAGGGCCCGGATCATCAGGAGACGGGCCCGGCCCTCCATCCGGGCCTTGCGCACCTCGGCACGCGCCAACGTCGAGACCCGGACCTTCTCGATGTCCCCGTTGAGGAAGCCGCCGGCGGTGGACAGCAGGACGGCGCCGAGGACGTACACGGGAACGAAGATCAGCAGGCCGGCCCGGATCCCGAAGCGGTCTCCAACCGCCCCGACGATGGGGATGATCGGAACCCCGAGGATGAACCACAGTGAGCTGGTGGCGAAACCGAGGGTGCGCATGCGCGGCGGAACTGCGAGCGATATCACCGCGAAGATCCCGGGGGTCAGCGCCGAGGAGATCACTGTGTACATGAAGTGCGCCCCGAACGCCCACGCCAGGCTCGGCGCCAGGGCGAAGACGCACAGGCACGCGGCCGATCCGATTCCGGTGAGGGCGATCAGGCGGAGGGTCCGGCCCGGGTCCTTGCTCATGAGGCGCTGCACCACCAGGAGCCCGACCGCCAGGCCGATGAACTCCCCGGGCTCGGTCAGCGACACGATCAGTCCCCGCCGGGAGGCGTCCTGGTGGAGGATCTGCTGGTAGAAGAGGCTGGTGAACTGAGTGATGCCGATGGCGGCGGCGGTGAGGAAAGGCAGTGAGTAGTAGATGCGCCGGCTGGACCGGTTGGCGAACAGGACCCGGAACGTCTCCGAGAACGTCGGCGGCTCGTCCTCGAGGTGGGCGGTCGCCTCGTCCGCACCGAGGTAGCGGCGCTCGTGCAGGCCGCGGGTGGGCTCTCTGATCCGCAGCCCGAGGACGATGAAGATCAGCGTCGGTGCGGCCAGGACCAGGAACGGGACTTCCCACGAGTAGTACAGCTCGAAGACGGCCACGAGGGCCGGGCCCAGCGCCAGGGCCAGCGCCACCGCCGCCCGCTGGGCGTAGTACACCCGGGGCCGGATCTCGATCGGGTAGAAGTCGGCCAGCAGGCTGTTCTGCGTAGAGGTGAACGCCGCCCCCACCGCCACGCCACCGCGTGCCACATACAGGAGGAGCAGGCTGGCGGCGGCGCCCGCCGCTCCGGTCAGGACCGAGAAGACGACGAACACGGCCAGGCCGGCGCAGGTGAGCCGCATGCGCGGCACCCGGTCGGCGTAGTAGCCGACGGGCACGTCGACGAGCAGGCCGAGGGGCAGACTGACGGCGGTGATGAACGAGATCCCGGTCAGGCTCAGGTGGTAGGTGTTCTTGATGTCGGGGACCAGGATCCCGAAGGCGGAGCCGTCGAGCTGGACCATCGAGGCCAGGCCGATCAGGACCACCAGGGGCGCCAGGGGGTGAGGGGCGGTGATCCGGCGGGGATCGAATCGGGCCAGGGGGCGCGCCGGCCCCTCTCTCGGGAGCACGGCGCCGTCCGCCGCCGTAACCGTGCTCACCCCGCGACCACCCCGCCGACCGCCACCTCTTCGATGACCGTCACGGCGCCCTGATCGGCGCCGGTGTCCTCCGCCGGGCGCGGGGCCAGGCCGGGAACATCGAGGCGGTGGCGGGCCGCAACCACCCGCAGGGCCCGGTCGCGCAGCATGTAGAGCAGGCCGCCCAGGCCCTCGGGCAGGAACATCAGCAGGATCAGGATCCCGCCCCCGCTGGCGATGAAGGCCCAACCCCCGGTCAGGAAGTACTGGGTGCTCCACACATAGACCGCCCCCAGGACCACGCCGGGCAACGAGCCCAGTCCGCCGATCACCACCATCGAGAACAGGGCGATGTTGATGTCGGCGCTGAACGACCCCTGGTTCACCCCCTTCTGATGGATCACGAACACGGCCCCGGCCAGGCCGGCCAGGCCCCCCGACACCACGAAGGCGGTGAGCTTCATCCGGGTGGTGCTGAGCCCCACGGCGCGGGCGGCCGCCTCGTTGTCCCTGGTGGCGATCAGCGACCGGCCGGTGCGGCTGCGCCGCAGTGACCGCACCGCCATCACGGCGGCCACGAAGCACCCCAGGCAGAAGAAGTAGATGCCGCGGTCCCCGGCCAGCCACGACCGCCCGAAGATGGTGGGCCGGTTCACCTGGGAGGTCACGAACCAGCTCAGGTACTGCGGGGACAGGAGGTAGCTCGACACGCTGATGCCGAACGCCAGGGTCGTGACGGCCAGGAACGGGCCGGAGATGCGCAGGGCGGGCAGGCCGATGACGAGGGCGGCCAGCGCCCCGACCACCACCCCGGCCACCAACGCCACGGCGAAGTTCCACCCGTGTTGGGCGAACAGGGCCGCGGTCGTGGCCCCGCCTATGCCGGCCAGCCCGAACTGGCCGAGCGAGATCTGGCCGGTCCAACCGGTGAGCACGAGCAGGGACAGCCCGACGATGCAGTAGATGAGGATGGCGGCAAACAGGTAGGTGTCGTTGGACGGGACGAGGAACGGCAGGATCAGCGCCCCGGCCAGCAGAACCCCCCGGCCGGCCCACAGGGCGGCGCGGACCTCCCGCAGGGCCAGCAGGGCCTGGGGGATCGGCCTGACCTCGGCCACCGACCGCCACGTCGAACCGTCCGACTCGGACACGCGGGCGTAGCGGTCCCGCTGGAGGACGAGGGCGACGATGACGATCACGACCAGGGTGGCGTCGACGAAGACCGTGTTGGCGAAGGTCCACGTGGCCAGGGACTCGTACACGCCGATGCCCACGGCGGCGGCCGCGGTCAGCGGGAGACTGTCCATGCGGCCGATGACCGCCGCCGCCAGGGTGCGCAGCAGGATGTCGTTGCCGCCCCCGGACACCGACTGGAACCCGGTGAACCCGAGCACCGGGACACGCAGGAGGACGGCCATGGCCGAGAGAAGGGCGGCCAGCGACCACACCACGGTGTCGAGGCGGGGGACGGGGACGCCGAGCAGCGTGGCCCGATCGCGGTTCTCGGCCGAGGCCCGGATGGCCACCCCGTAGCGGGAGTACCGCATGAACAGTGCCAGGCCGGCGATCAGCACGGCCGCCCCGCCGATGGCCACCACGTCGTTGCCGCTGAAGATCACCGGATAGACGGAGAACGCCACGTGCAGGGGGGTGTTGAAGCTCTGGGTGCCGGCGGCGGTGATGCAGCTCGGGTTCTTGGCCGGGTTGCAGAACTCGAGCGGCAGCAGGGCCGACACGCCGGTCAGCAGCTGCGCCAGCCCGATGGTGGCCACGGTCAGGATCAGGCGCGAGCTCTTGCGGAACCGCCTGATGACCACGCCCTGGATCACCGCCCCCAGGACCAGCGAGCCGACGATCCCCACCGCCATGGCCAGGAACCAGTTGACGTGGTACGTCACCGCCAGCTCGATGGCCACGACCGCGGCCAGCACCCCGAACTCCGCCTGGGCGAAGTTGATGATCCGGCTCCCCCGGTAGACGAGGACGATGCCGATGGCGATCAGGGCGTAGAGCGATCCATACACGACCCCGAGCAGGACCACGCCGAGCGGCAGGCCCTTGGTGAGGAGATGGGCCAGCACCGCCCAGGTCGCGACCAGGCCGAGGGCCCAGGCCACCGGGGCCCGCGCGGCGCGGAGGGTCATCGATTTGCCTTGTCCGCCGGTGACGTCGGTCACATTGCGACCGAGGGTACCGTCCCCACCACTCCGCGACTAGGGCGCGCCCACCACCGCGAACTACCCGATCAGCCCTTCTCGGGCCCCCGTCCCGGCTCATCCGCCCCGCCGCCCCACAGCTCGCGGAGCCGCCGCCACACCTCCCCCTCCCGGCCGTGGTCGGACGGCAGGTAGTACGGGTCGGGCTTGGCATAGCCCGGGGCGTGGCGCGTCCCGGTCGCCACCTCGGGGGGTCGGTACTCCTGGGGGACCCAGCCCCGCAGGTCGTCGTGGGGGTACACGTAGCCGACTCCGTGACCGAGGCCCTTGGCCGACCAGTAGTGGGCGTCGCGCAGGTGCGCCGGCACCCGCCCCGCCGGCCGCTCGGCCACGTCGGCCCGGGCCCGGCCCAGCGCCGCCATCACCCGGTTCGACTTGGGCGCAGTGGCCAGGTACACGACGGCGTGGGCGAGGTTGAGGGCCGCCTCGGGCAGCCCGACCGCCTCCACGGCGCGCCAGGCCGCGTCGGCGACGAGAAGGCCCACGGGGTCGGCCATCCCCACGTCCTCGCTGGCCAGGATGACCAGGCGCCGGGCCACGAACCGCGGGTCCTCGCCGGCCTCGAGCATCCTGACCATCCAGTAGAGACCGGCGTCGGGGTCCGATCCCCGGATCGACTTGATCAGCGCCGATGCCACGTCGTAGTGCTCGTCGGGGCCATAGCGCAGCGCCCGGCGGTCGGCGGCGGCCTCGGCGTCGGTGAGAGTCACCCGGACGGGCGAAGCCGCCTTCTCTCCATCCCCACCCCTGCCGCCCTCCCGCACGGCGGCGAGGGCCAGGGCCGCCTCGAGCACGGTCAGGGCCGAGCGGGCGTCTCCGTCCGCCACCGCCACGAGGTGGGTCACGGCGTCGTCGTCGGCGACCGCCCCCTCGCCGTCGACGGCGCGCCGCACCAGCGTGGCGATGTCGTCGGGGCCCAGCGGGTCGAGCCGGTAGAGGGTGGTGCGCGAGAGCAGGGCGGCGTTCAGGGCAAACGACGGGTTCTCCGTCGTCGCTCCCACCAGCGTCACCAGGCCCGACTCCACCGAGGGGAGGAGGGCGTCCTGCTGGGACCGGTTGAAGCGGTGCACCTCGTCGAGGAACAGGATCGTGCCCTGGCCCCGCTCCCCCAGACGCCGCCGGGCCTCGTCGATCACCTTGCGCACGTCCGCCACCCCCGCCGACACCGCCGAGAGCGGGACGAACTCCCGGCCGGTCGTGTCGGCCACCAGCCGGGCCAGGGTGGTCTTCCCACTTCCGGGCGGGCCCCAGAGGATGGCCGAGGACAGGCGGTCGGTCTCGATGAGCGCCCGCAGCGGTGCGCCCGGTCCCACCAGGTGGGCCTGACCCACCATCTCGTCCAGCGTCCGGGGCCGCATCCGGTGGGCCAGCGGACCCCGCTCCGCCAGGGCCTGGTCCGCCCCGGCCTCGAACAGCCCCTCCCCCGACGGGCCCGCCCGGCGGGAGCCGGGGCTCATTTGGCGGGCGGAGGTATCCGGATGCCCAACTCGCGGAGCACCCGCTCGTCGACCGGCTTGGGGGCACCGGTCATCAGGTCGGTGCCGGACTGGGTCTTCGGGAAGGCGATGATCTCGCGGATGTTCTCCTCCCCGGCCAGCACCGCCACGAGGCGGTCCACGCCGAAGGCGAAGCCGCCGTGGGGCGGGGCGCCGTAGCGGAAGGCGCCGAGCAGGAAGCCGAAGCGGACCTCGGCCTCCTCCTCGGTCAGGCCGATGAGCCCGAAGATCCGCTGCTGGATGTCGCGGCGGTGGATCCGGATGCTGCCCGATCCGAGCTCCCACCCGTTGACCACCAGGTCGTAGGACTGCGAGCGGACGGCGAGAGGCTCGGACTCCAGGATCTCGAGGTCGTCGGGATGGGGCATGGTGAACGGGTGGTGGGCCGGGACGGGCCGGCCCTCGGCACCGAGGCCCTCGAACAGCGGGAACTCGATGACCCACAGGTAGCGGTACGGGCCCTGTCCCACGGGTGGGCGCCCGAGGTCGTTGCGCAGCTGACCGAGCACCTGCTGGGCAGCCCGGCGCTCGTCGGCCACCAGCAGCAGCAGGTCACCGGACGCGGCGCCGGTTGCGCCCACCAGCCCGTCGATCTCCTCCTCCGAGAGGAACTTGGCCACCGGTGACTCGACGCCGGCCTTCCCCCCCGCATCGACCACGCGCATCCAGACCAGACCCTTGGCCCCGAGGGCCTGGGCCCGCTCGACGAGGGAGTCCAGGCGGCTGCGCGTGCTCTGGCCCTCCCCCTCGACCCGGATGGCCCCGACGTAGGGCGCCTGGAACGCCCGGAACTCCGACGCGCCGAACACCTTGCTCAGCTCGACCAGCTCCATCCCGAAGCGCAGGTCGGGCTTGTCGGTGCCGAAGCGGTCCATGGCCTCGGCCCACGTGAGCCGCTCGATCGGCGGTGGTCGCTCTCCTGTCACGGTCTCGGTGGCCTCGACCACCGCATCGGACACGAAGCCGAACACGTCCTCCTGCTCGACGAAGGAGGCCTCCAGGTCCAGCTGGGTGAACTCGAACTGCCGATCGGCCCGCAGGTCCTCGTCCCGCATGCACCGGGCGATCTGGTAGTAGCGGTCGAAGCCCCCGACCATGAGCAGCTGCTTGGCGATCTGCGGGCTCTGGGGCAGCACATAGAAGCTGCCGGGTTGCAGGCGGGACGGCACGGTGAACTCCCGTGCCCCTTCCGGCGTCGGCGTCCACAGCAGCGGTGTCTCCACCTCGGCGAAGCCCTGGCGCTCCATCGAGCGCCGCACGGCGCTGACCACCCCGGCACGCAACCGCAGGTTGCGCTGCATGCGCGGCCGCCGGATGTCGACGTAGCGGTAGCGCAGCCGGACCGCCTCGTCGGCCTGGGTCTCGTCCTCGACCGGGAACGGCGGCGGCTCGGCGGGAGACAGGATCTCCACGCTGCAGTCCCCGACCTCGACCGCGCCGGTGGCCAGGTTGGGGTTGGTGGTTCCGTCCGGCCGCTCGCGGACCGTGCCCCGGATGCGCAGCACCTGCTCGGAACGGATGTCATGGGCCCCGTCGACCACGCACTGCACGACGCCGGTGTGGTCCCGGAGATCGACGAAGGCCAGGTGCTCACCGTGCTCCCGCCGGCGCGCCACCCAGCCACAGACGCTGATCGACTGGCCCACGTGCTCGGGCCGGACCTCTCCGCAGTAGTGGGTGCGCATGGTCATGCCGTGCCCTCACCGTCGAACTCGTCGATGCGGGCGGGCCCGTCGAGCACGGCCCGGACGGCACGGAGCACCTCGCCGCGGCTCACCACCTGTTGGCCTTCCCCGCCACTCATGGCCTTCACCACCGCCGTCCCCGCCGTCAGCTCGTCCTCCCCGACTATCACGGCCAGCGCCGCCCCCGAGCGGTCGGCGGCGCGCAGCTGGGCCTTCATCGAGCGCCCGTCGAAGGCCCGGTCGGCACGCACGCCCGCCCGCCGGAGCTCGGCGGTGAGGGCCAGGGCCTGGGCCCCGCCGGTCACGTCGACCACGAACACGTCGACCTGGGCCGCCGGCCCCGGCAGCACCTCCTCGGCGTCGCACGCCAGCAGGAGCCGCTCGATGCCCATCCCGAACCCGATACCGGGCGTGGGCGGCCCGCCCAGCGACTCGACCAGGCCGTCATAGCGGCCGCCGCCCCCTACCGCGTTCTGGGCCGAGGACAGGGCTTCGGCCACGAACTCGAAGGTGGTGCGGGTGTAGTAGTCGAAGCCCCGCACCAGCCGGAAATCGAGGACGTGCTCGATCCCGACGTCGTCCAGCCCCGTCCGTACCCGCTCGAAGTGCGTGCGGCACGGCTCGCACAGGAAGTCGACGGTGGTGGGGGCGTCCGCGGTGGCGGCCCGGCACGCCGGCTTCTTGCAGTCGAGCACGCGGAGCGGGTTGGCCCGCCACTTCTCCCGGTGCTCGTCGCACAGCTCGCCGGCGCGGGCCTCGAGGTACTCCGCCAGCGCCGTCCGGTAGCCGGGCAGGCAGTCGCGGTCCCCCATGGAGTTGACCTTCACCGTCACCCGCCGCAGCCCCAGGGACCGATAGAAGTCGTGGCCGACCGCCACCACCTCCACGTCCAGGTCGGGGTCCTCCGACCCCAGCGCCTCGATGCCGAGCTGGTGGTGCTGGCGGTACCGACCCGCCTGGGGGCGCTCGTACCGGAAGGCGGGGGTGGCGTACCACGCCTTGAACGGAACAGGAGGACGGTGCTGCACGAACGCCCGCACGACCGACGCCGTCCCCTCCGGACGGAGCGCCAGACGCCGGTCCCCCTTGTCGACGAGCTCGTACATCTCCTTGGTGACCACGTCGCTGCCCTCGCCGATGCCCCGGAGAAACACGCCGACGTCCTCGAACAGCGGGTTGATCACCAGCCCGTAGCCGGCCCCACCTGCGACCGCCGAGAAGCGCGCCAGCAGCTCCTGCCAGCGCGCCGACGCCGGCGGCAGGACGTCGAAGGTCCCCGTAGGGGCCTGGAAGCGGGGGGCCTCGGCCACCCTGGGAGGCTACCGGTCCCGCCCGCCGCCCCCTCCGGCTTTGCGGACCGGAATGCCGCGCCGTATGGCGGCCCCGGCGAGGACCGAGGCCCGAAGGGTCAGGCCCGCTTGCCGGGCAGGACCCGGTACACCTCGTAGACCCCGTCGATGCGCTTGAGCGCCCCGACCAGCGAGTCGAGGTGGGCGGCGTCGGCCAGCTCGAACTCGAAGCGCATCCGGGACACCCGGTCGGCGCCCGTCTGGCTCGAGCTCGACAGGATGTTCACGTGCTGCTCGGCCAGCACCCGGGTGACGTCGGCCAGCAGGCGGGAGCGGTCGAGGGCCACGAGCTCGAGGCCGACCACGAACACCCCGGCACGGTCGGCGTCCCACTCGACCTCGATGACCCGCTCCCCCCGGCTGCCCGACAGCGATGCCGCGTTGGCGCAGTCGGTCCGGTGCACCGATACACCTCGGCCCTGGGTCACGAAGCCGATGATCTCGTCCCCCGGCACGGGCGTGCAGCAGCGGGACAGCCGGATCATCATGTCGTCGAGGCCCTCGACGTACACGCCGACCGACTGGCGCCGCCCGGTGCGACGGGGCTGCAGCACCGTGGTCGGCAGCTGCTCGTCCGCCTCCCCGCCCCGTACCTCCCGGGCCAGGCGCTGGGCCACCGACCGGGCCGAAACGTGGTGGTCCCCGATGGCGGCGTACAGCGAGTCGATGTCCGAGTAGTGCAGGGCCTCGGCCAGCTGGGTCAGCGACGAGGACCCGGACAGCTTCTGGACCGGCAGTCCCTCCTTGCGCATCGCCTTGGACAGCTCCTCGCGCCCGGTCTCGATGGCGTCCTCGCGCCGCTCCCGGCTGAACCACTGGCGGATCTTGTTGCGGGCGCGGGGCGTGGCCACGATCTTGAGCCAGTCGCGCGACGGGCCGGCCGAGGGGACCTTGGACGTGAATATCTCCACCGTGTCCCCGGAGCCGAGCTTCGAGTCGAGCGGGACCAGGCGCCCATTGACCTTGGCGCCGATGCAGCGGTGGCCGACCTCGGTGTGGATGGCGTAGGCAAAGTCGACCGGTGTCGCGCCCGCCGGCAGGGTGATCACCTTGCCCTTGGGCGTGAAGACGTAGACCTCGTCCTGCTCCAGGTCGAGCTTCAGCGTCTCGAGGAACTCGGCCGGGTCCGGCGTGTCCTCCTGCCAGTCGACGATCCGCTGCAGCCAGGCGATCTCGGCGGTGGACGCCCGCTCCTTGTAACCCCAGTGGGCGGCGATCCCGAACTCGGCCCGGTGGTGCATCTCGCGCGTGCGGATCTGCACCTCCAGGGGCTTGCCCTGGGGGCCCACCACGGTCGTGTGCAGCGACTGGTACAGGTTGAACTTCGGGGTATTGATGTAGTCCTTGAACCGGCCGTGCACCGGGCTCCAGATGGCATGGATCGAACCCAGGGCGGCCCAGCAGTCCTTCTCCGAGTCCACCAGGACGCGGATCCCGACGAGGTCGTAGATGTCGTCGAACTCCTTGCCCTTGACGACCATCTTCTCGTAGATGCTCCAGAGGTGCTTGGGGCGACCGGTGACCTCACCCTGGATGTGCAGCTCGGCCAGGCGCTCGCGCACCGCCTCGAGCACCTGGGCCAGGTAGATGTCGCGCTCGGGCGCCCGGGTGGCCACCATCTGGTCGATCTCGGCGTAGCGACGGGCGTGCAGGGTGGCGAAGGCCAGGTCCTCCAGCTGCCAGCGGATCTCCTGGATCCCGAGGCGGTGGGCCAGCGGGGCGTAGATGTCGAGGGTCTCCTGGGCCGTGCGCCGCTGCTTCCACTCCGGCATGGCGGCGATGGTCCGCATGTTGTGCAACCGGTCGGCCAGCTTGATGATCAGGACCCGCCAGTCCTTGGCCATGGCCACGAGCATCTTGCGCATGGTGGCGGCCTGCTGGGCCTCCTTGGAGTCGAAGCGGAGGCGGTCGAGCTTGGTGACGCCGTCGACGATGGCAGCCACCACCGCCCCGAACTGCTCGGACAGCTCCTCCACCCCGATGCCGGTGTCCTCGACGGCGTCGTGCAGCAGCGCCGAGGCGATGGTGAGGTCGTCGAGCCCCAGCTCGGCCACGATGGCCGCCACCGCCAGCGGATGGACGATGTACGGCTCCCCGCTGCGCCGGCTCTGGCCCTCGTGGGCCTGGTCGGCCAGCGAGTACGCCTTCTGGATCAGGGAGATGTCGGCCTTGGGGTGGCGCTCACGGAACGGGCCGACGACGGGGACCAGCGGGTCGGGGTCCAGGACCGGGCTGCGCCGCCACGGCAGCACCCGCTCGACGGTCGACAGACCCTCCCTCACGGGAACCGCACCAGCGAGCGGGCGTCCCACCCTCCCAGCCGGGACCGGCCGGCCAGGGCGTCGAGCTCGACCACGAACAGGAGCGTGCCGACCTTGGCCCCCAGCCGCTCGAGCAGCACGGCGGTGGCCCGGGCCGTGCCGCCCGTGGCCAGGACGTCGTCGACCACCACGACCGTGTCCCCCTGCTCCACCGCGTCCTGGTGGACCTCGAGGCTGCCCTCGCCGTACTCGAGGGCGTAGGACTCGGCCTCCACGCGCCAGGGGAGCTTGCCGCTCTTGCGGACCGGCACTACCCCGGCCCCGAGGCGGACGGCCAGCGGCCCCGAGAAGAGGAAGCCGCGGGCCTCGACCCCGACGACCTTGGTGGGGGCCAGAGGCGCCGCCTGGTCGGCCATCCAGTCGACGACCGCGGCGTAGGCCGGGCCGTCTGCCAGGAGCGGGGTCAGGTCCTTGAAGCCGACCCCGGGCCGGGGGAAGTCCTGGACATCGCGCACCAGGCTACGGATGCGATCGACGTCCACGGTCATGCATCCAAGGTACCGGGTGTCGGGGCCGCCTCCGGGGTAGGCCCGGCCCGGGACCAGACCCGACCTACCGGCGCCGGCCCTTCTTACGCGGCCGGGGCGGGGGCCGGCGGGCGCCGGGGCGGTTGGCGGCGGGGCGGAGCCCCCCGGGGCGGGCCTCGGGGGCCCGCCCGTCCCCCGTGCCCCGCGGCGTGATGACGCCGTCGCCGCCCGACCGGGCGGAGGTGCCCCCCGGCAGGCCGCCACCGGACTGGGCCGCGGCCTGGGGGGTGAGGATGGCCGACACCGCTCCCCGGGAGGCCAGGCGCTGGCGGATGTTGGCGTAGCGGGGCTCGCGCTCCTTGAGGATGGCCAGCAGCGGGGAGGCGATGAAGATCGAGGAATAGGCCCCGGACAGGAGGCCGATGAACAAGGCCAGCCCGAAGTCCTGGAGGCTGCGGGCGCCGAGGACGTAGGCCCCGATCACCAGGACCGACACGATCGGCATGATGGCGACCAGGCTGGTGTTGATCGAGCGCATCAGCACCTGGTTCATGGCGATGTTGACCGTGTCCGAGTACGTGTAGCGCCCCGTCGACGCCAGCCCGCGCGTGTTCTCCTGCACCTTGTCGAAGACGACGACCGTGTCGTACAGCGAGTACCCGAGGATGGTCAGGAAGGCGATGACCGTGTCGGGGCTCACCGCGAACTGGAACACGGCGTAGATCCCGACCGTGATCAGGATGTCGTGGAACACGGCCACGATGGCGGCCAGAGCCATCTTGGGCTCGAAGCGGATACTGAGGTAGATGATGATGGCGAAGACGAACAGGACGAGGGCCAGGATGGCCTTGTTGGTGATGTCGCTCCCCCACGACGGCCCGACGTCGTTGATGCTGACCGCCGACGTCGGCTGCTTGGCCGCCTTGGCCAGGGCGTCGGTCACCGCCGACTCCAGCTTCGGGTTGGTGGCCCCGTTGTTGCCCTTGACGTAGGCCTGCACCTCGATCGTCGTCTTGTTCCCCTGGCGGAACTGCTCGACGGTCGCATCGGATCCGAGCCCGGCCGACTGGGCGGCGCTGCGCGCCGTGGCGACGGTCAAGCCGTTGGTCGCCGGCACCTCCCAGGACGTCCCGCCCCGGAAGTCGATGCTCAGGTTGAGCCCGCTGACGACCAGGAAGACGGCGCCGATGAGGATGATCAGTCCCGAGCCGGTGAACCACCACCTGCGGTGGCCGACGAAGTCGGACGCGGTCTCCCCGTAGTACAGCCGCTTGAAGATGTTCCGGCGGCGTACGACGGGCTCGGCGGGCGCCTCCGTCGTCACGGTCACGGCGCCTCCAGGGCCGGGGCCGCCGCCAGGCCCCGCGCCACCCCGATGAAGCGGGCGTCGGTAAACAGCCGGTTACGGCCCATCAGGATCACCAGCGGCCGGGTGAAGAAGTAGCTGGTGAACACGTCGATGAGCGTCGAGAGGCCCAGCATGAAGGCGAAGCCACGGACGGGTCCGACCGCCAGGAGGTACAGCAGCACGGCGCCGATGAGCGACACCAGGTCGGCGGCCACGATCGTGCGGAAGGCCCGGGCGAATCCCCGGTCGACCGACGACCGCACCGTCTTTCCGGCTCGGATCTCGTCTTTGAGGCGTTCGAAGTACACGACGTACGAGTCGACGTTGATGCCGATCGACACGATCACGCCCGTCACGCCGGCCAGCGTCAGGGCAAAGCCGGCCGTGTGCCCTAGGTACGAG
>DASUHN010000070.1 GCA_036273495.1 Acidimicrobiales bacterium
GACTCCGTCCTCGACACGATCGAGGCGTAGGGATCCCCCCGGCGGAGGGACCGGGACGGTAAATTCGAACGGGTGTTCGTGCTCGGCATCGACCCCGGGGTGTCCCGCTGCGGCTACGGCTGCGTGGAGCGCAGCGGGGGCGGGCTGCGGGCGGTGGCGGGAGGGGTCATCACCACCTCGCCGGAGGATCGCCTCCCGGTGCGACTGGCCCAGCTGGCGGTGGAGCTGGAGTCGCTGATGGCCGAGCTGGCCCCGGACGTGGTGGCGGTGGAGCGGGTCTTCTTCCAGACCAACGCCCGCACCGCCATGTCGGTGGGCCAGGCCAGCGGGTTGGCCCTGGCCACGGCGGCCCGGGCGGGGATGGCGGTCGTGGAGTACACGGCCAACGAGGTGAAGCAGTCGGTGGCCGGCTACGGGGCGGCGGACAAGCGCCAGGTGCAGCAGATGGTCAAGCTGCTGCTCGACCTGCCCGTCGAGCCCTCTCCCCCCGACGCCGCCGACGCCCTGGCCCTGGCCATCTGCCACGCCACGGTGGTGCCGTTGTTGGAGAGGGTCGGCCTGGCCGAGGCCCGGGCCGCCCTGGGCCGGCGGGTCTGAGGAGGCGCGGGTGATCGGCTCGCTGCGGGGAACGGTGCTGGACCGGCTGCCGAAGGGGGAGCTGCTGGTCGAGGTCGGGGGGGTGGGGTACCGGGTGACCGTTCCCACCGGAACGCTGCCCGGGCTGGGGGCGCGCGGCGGGTCGGTGTTCCTCCATGTGCACACCCACGTGCGCGAGGACGCCATCGTCCTGTTCGGCTTCGCGACCCGGGAGGAGCGGGACTGCTTCGAGGCGCTGATCGGCGCCCACGGGGTGGGGCCGGCGGTGGCCCTGGCCATCCTGTCGACCCACTCCCCCCAGGCGCTGGCCCGGGCCGTGGCCACCGACGACGTCGATGCCCTGGTCCTGGTGCCGGGCATCGGCCGCAAGACCGCGGTGCGGCTGCTGATCGAGCTCAAGGCCCGGTTCGAGATCGGGGACCTGGCCGGGGACCCGGGCCCGATCGTGCTGCCGGGCGCGGCGGCGCCGAGCGTCCGGGCCGAGGTCCAGGCGGCCCTGGCCGGCCTCGGGTACGGGCCCGACGAGGTCCGGGAGGCGATGCGCGACCTGGACGAGGCCGACGGCGTCGAGTCCATGCTCCGGTCCGCCCTCCGGCAGGCCTCGGCGTTGCGGTGAGCCCCCGGCGGGAGGTGCTGGGAGAGATGGCGGGTGCCGGACGGGAGGGAGGGGCCGAGCCGGCCCCGGCCCGGCCGGTCGATCCCCAGCTCGACCCGGCGGACCAGGACGAGCAGGCGGCGGAGGCCACGCTCCGGCCCCGGCGGCTCGAGGAGTTCAGCGGCCAGCCCGAGGTGGTCGAGCACCTGCGGATCGTGCTGGAGGCGGCCCGGCGGCGGGGGGAGCCCGCCGACCACCTCCTC
Source organism: Acidimicrobiales bacterium (assembly GCA_036273495.1). Taxonomy (NCBI): domain Bacteria; kingdom Bacillati; phylum Actinomycetota; class Acidimicrobiia; order Acidimicrobiales; species Acidimicrobiales bacterium. The sequence goes on from DASUHN010000070.1 coordinate 1,456, forward strand.
TTCGCCGGGCCCCCGGGCCTGGGCAAGACCACCCTGGCCGGGATCGTCGCCGCCGAGATGGGGGTGGGGCTGCGGATCACCTCCGGGCCGGCGCTGGTGCGGGCCGGGGACCTGGCCGCCCTCCTCAACGACCTGCAGGAGGGGGACGTCCTGTTCATCGACGAGATCCACCGCCTGAACCGGGCGGTGGAGGAGATCCTCTACCCGGCCATGGAGGACTTCCAGCTCGACATCGTGATCGGCAAGGGGCCGACGGCCCGGTCGATCCGCCTGGACCTGCCCCGCTTCTCCCTGGTCGGCGCCACCACCCGGACGGGCCTGATCACCGGGCCGCTGCGCGACCGCTTCGGCCTGGTGGCCCGGCTCGACTACTACCGGCCCGAGGACCTGGAGATCATCCTCACCCGGGCGGCCCGGATCCTGGCGGTGCGGCTGGACGGCGCCGGGGCGTCCGAGATCGCGGGGCGGAGCCGGGGGACGCCCCGGATCGCCAACCGGCTGCTGCGCCGGGTCCGGGACTACGCCGAGGTACGGGGACGGGGAGTGGTGGACCTCGAGGCGGCGGTGGCCGGCCTGGGCGTGTTCGGCGTCGACGAGTTGGGGCTCGACAAGGTCGACCGGGCCGTCCTGTCGGCGGTGTGCGAGCGGTTCGGAGGGGGACCGGTGGGGCTGTCGACGCTGGCGGTCAGCGTCGGGGAGGAGCCCGACACCCTGGAGGACGTGTACGAGCCGTTCCTCCTCCAGGTCGGTCTGCTCATGCGGACGCCGCGGGGGCGGGTGGCCACCCCGGCGGCCTGGCGCCACCTCGGCCTGGCCGAGCCGGCCCCGTCCCGGCGCGCCGACGTCCCGATCCCGCTCTTCCCTGACGACTGATCGGGCTGGACCCAGCTGATCGGGCAGGACCCAGCTGATCGGGCCGGACCCAGCTGATCGGGCGGGTCCCAGGCCCCCCGTCGCGTTCCACATGCTCCGAATTCATCGCCGCGCATGGTTATGCAGCGGAGGGGCGTGCGAAGGTGTGGCCGTGGGCCCGACCGAGCCGACCGACGCCTACGACTACGACCTGCCGGCGGACCGGATTGCCCAGGTCCCGGCCGAGCCCCGGGACTCCGCCCGGCTCCTGGTGGCCCTGGAGCCGACCGGTCCGGAGGAGCACCGGCGGGTGTCCGACCTGCCCGAGCTGCTCGGGCCGGGGGACCTCCTGGTCGTCAACGAGACGCGGGTCAACCCGGCGCGGCTGCATCTGGAGAAGGGCACCGGGGGCCGGGTCGAGGTTCTGCTCCTCGAGCCGGTGAGCGGGGGCTGCTGGCAGGCGCTGGTCCGTCCCTCCCGGCGCGTGCCGCCCGGGACCGTCCTGGTGGCCGGCGGCCGCCCGGCGCTGGAGGCGGGCCCGGTGCTCGACGGCGGGGACGGGACACGGCTGGTCACCATCCTCGACCAGGACGCCGTGGACGGGGCCGGGGAGGTGGCCCTGCCGCCGTACGTGCACGAGCCCCTGGCCGACCCGGAGCGCTACCAGACCGTGTACGCCCGCACTCCCGGCTCGGTGGCGGCGCCGACCGCCGGCCTCCACCTCACTCCCGAGCTGCTGGCGCGCTGCGAGGCGGCCGGGGCCGAGCTGGCCCGGGTCGACCTGGCGGTGGGGCTCGGGACGTTCCGCCCGATCACCGCCGACCGGGTCGACGAGCACCGCATGCACTCCGAGCGCTACTGCGTCCCGGCGGAGACGCTGGCGCGGTGCCGCGACGCCCGCCGGGTGGTCGCGGTGGGGACGACGACGGTGCGGGCGCTGGAGTCGGCGGCCGCCACCGGCAGGGCGCGGGGACAGACCGACCTGTTCATCCGGCCCGGGTTCTCCTTCCGCGTCGTCGACGTGCTGCTGACGAACTTCCACTTGCCCCGGTCCTCCCTGCTCGTGATGCTGGCCGCCTTCTGCGGACGGCGCTGGCGGGCCCTGTACGACGACGCCCTGAACGAGGGTTACCGCTTCCTCTCGTTCGGGGACGCCATGGTCGTCGCCCGGGCGCCCGACGCGGGGCCGTGACCGCGGGCTCGGCGCCTATCGAGGTGACCGCCCGCTGCGGCGAAGCACGCGCCGGCGTCGTCCACACGGCGCGGGGCCCGTTCCGCACCCCGTGCTTCATGCCGGTGGGCACGCGGGGCACGGTGCGGGCGCTCACCGCCTCCGACGTGGAGTCGCTCGGCTACGAGGTGGTGCTGGCCAACACCTACCACCTCATGCTCCGGCCCGGAGCCGAGACGATCGGCCGGCTGGGAGGCATCCACGCCTTCGCCGGCTGGGACCGTCACGTGCTCACCGACTCGGGGGGGTATCAGGTGTTCTCCCTCGCCCCGAAGGTCGACGACGACGGAGTGACGTTCCGGTCGACCTACGACGGGTCCTGGCACCGCCTCACCCCCGCGGACGCGGTGCGCACCCAAGAGGTGATCGGCTCGGACATCCAGATGGTCCTCGACGTGTGCCCCCCCCTGCCCGCCCCCCCCGAGGTCCTGACCCGGGCCGTGGAGCGGACGGCGGCCTGGGCGGCCCGGGCCCGGGGGACCCATTCCCGCGCCGGGCAGGCCCTGTTCGGGATCGTCCAGGGGGGCACCGATCCGTCCCTCCGCGTCCGCAGCGCCCGGGCGACGGTGGCGCTGGACTTCGACGGCTACGGCATCGGCGGGCTGTCGGTGGGGGAGCCCCGTGCCGACATGCTCGGCGCCCTCGACGCCACCGTCCCCGAGCTGCCCCCCGACCGCCCCCGCTACCTCATGGGGGTCGGGGACCCGGTCGGGTTGGTCGAGGCGGTGGCCCGGGGCGTCGACATGTTCGACTGCGTCCTGCCCACCCGGCTGGGCCGCCACGGGACGGCCCTCACCGGCTCGGGCCGGTTGTCCCTGAAGGGCGCCGCTCTGGCCGCAGACCCCGGCCCCGTCGACCCGGCCTGCGCCTGCCCGGTGTGCGCCCGCTGGTCCCGGGGGTTCCTCCGGCACCTACTGAGCGTCGACGAGCCGGCGGCGGCCCGCATGGTGAGCATCCACAACCTGGCATGGACCCGGGCCCTGATGGACCGGATCGGGGCGGCGGTGGCCGCCGGCACCCTCTCCGATCTCCGCGACGAGGTGGCGGCGGCCTGGGAACGGGGCCCGGAGGTGCCCGTTTAGGCGGAGGTGGCCCGAGTAGGGTGTTCCTCCGCCGCTGACCAGTCCACGAGCGGTCGGGTGCCGAGTGCTGTCACTACTTCCCATCCTGGTTCTAGGTGCTCTCATGTACGTGCTGCTGGTCCGACCCCAGCAGCGGAAGGTGCGCGACCAGCGGGAGTTGGTGCGCCGGGTCGGGGTGGGGGCCGAGGTCCAGACCATCGGCGGGATCCTCGGCCGGGTCGTGGCCGCCGACGACGATTACGTCCATCTCGAGGTGAGCCCGGGGGTGGTCGTCACGTTCGTGCGGGCCGCGGTCGGCCGCATCCTGGAAGCGGCGCCCGACGACGACGCCGGCCCGGACTGGGACGAGGTGGCCGACGAGGCTCACGACGGGAACTCCCGGGGGGCCCACGACGGGACCGACGCCGGCGCTGCGCCGAGCCCGGCCGATCCCGAGGTGGAGCCCCACGTCGAGATGCCGACCGTCCACGAGGAGGGCGGTCCCGATGCCCCGGCCACCGGAACCGACGGAGGAGCGGCGTGAGGCGGCGCCGGTACTGGCTGCCCCTGCTCATCACCGTCGGGGTGGCGGCGGCCAGCATGGTGGCGGTCCTGGCCGCGGGCTACAAGCCGGTCCTCGGCCTCGATCTCCGCGGCGGGGTCTCCGTCGTGCTCGCGCCCACCCGGCCCGTGTCCAACGACATTCTCGACCAGGCCAAGAACATCATCACCAACCGCGTCGACGCCCTCGGTGTGGCCGAGCCCAACATCACCCGGCAGGGGGGCCGGATCGTCGTCGAGCTGCCCGGCGTCAAGGACACCCAGCGGGCCGAGCAGCTCGTGGGCCAGACCGCCCAGCTCACCTTCCGGGAGGTGACCCAGCAGGTGGCCCCGACCGGGAACCCGCCGACCACGCCGCAGAGCCAGCTCGCCAGCACGACGAACACGACGGCGGTGATCGCCAGCCGGGATTCCTCCGGTCACATCACGAGCCGCTACGAGGTCGGACCGGTCCTGCTCACCGGGAAGATCATCCATTCGGCCACGCCCCAGCTCACCCAGGCCGGGCAGTGGCAGGTCAACTTCACGACCACGTCGGCGGGGTCGTCCGCCTTCGACGCCATGGCGGCCAAGGAGTACCAGAAGCTGGTGGCCATCGTGCTCGACAACAACGTCGTGTCGGCGCCGCAGATCAACGCCACCGCCTTCCACGGCAGCGGGCAGATCACCGGCACCTTCAGCGAGCAGGACGCCAAGAATCTGGCTTTGGTCCTGAACTACGGGTCGTTGCCCGTGCCGCTCAAACGCCTGTCGGTGCAGACGGTGTCGGCCAGCCTCGGGTCCTCGTCGCTGCGCGCGGGGCTGGCGGCCGGGATCGGCGGCCTGGCCCTCGTGTTGATCTACATCATCCTGTACTACCGGGCTCTCGGCATCGTGGCGTTCCTGGGCCTGCTGCTCACCGGGATGTTCATCTGGCCGGTGATCTCCTACCTGGGACATTCGGCCGGCTTTGCCCTCACCCTGGCGGGGGTCACCGGCGTCATCGTGTCGATCGGCATCAACGTCGACTCCTACGTCGTGTACTTCGAACGTCTCAAAGACGAGATCCGGGCCGGGAAGACGGTGCGGTCGTCGGTCGACCGGGGATTCGCCCGGGCCTTCCGCACGATCGTGGCCGCCGACCT
>DASUHN010000071.1 GCA_036273495.1 Acidimicrobiales bacterium
ACATCATCAACGCCTCCGAGCTGGCCCAGGCCCAGCGCACGGCGGAGCAGCTCTTCGAGGCGCTCCAGTCCCGGGTCGTCATAGAGCAGGCGAAGGGATTAGTTAGTCGCCGCCGAACTCAAGATCTCGTTGGACCAGGCCTTCGACGCGATCTGCCGCCACGCCCGGCAGCACAGCGCAGTTGTGCAGGTCCAGCCGCTCGGAGGACCCGCCGCGGGACGTCTCCATGCGCGCTCACCCCCTCGGCGTACGGGACCGTTCTCCTGCCCTTCTCGCGCCGCGATTGGGGAATGTCAAGACTACCGCAGCGGCGTGGGCACCGTGCTGCACGTACTCGATTCTGGTACGCGTCCGGTGTCGCGACCGGCACTGACGGGGATGGAACGAACGTGACGTCGGTCCGGGATCACCGCGCTCTCGGGGTGGTGCTGCGCGCCGGGCGCCTGGCGGCGGCAGCCGGGGCCGCCCTCGCCGTCGTGGGACTGGTCGACCGCTACGAAGACTGGCCGCTGCTGACCGCCACCCTCGGACCCACCGCCTATCTCTTCGCCGCCGACCCGACGGAGCCGACATCTCGCCGGCGCAACGCCATCGTCGGGCACAGCGTGGCCATCCTGGCCGGTCTGGCCGCGCTGGGCGTCTTCGGGATCTGGCACCAGCCCAGCGCCACCGTCGTCGGCCACGTCCTCACCAGCCAGGCCTTCGCTACGGCCGCCGCCCTCGCCACCACCCTCCTCGTGTTGGAGATCATCGACCGCCACCACGCCCCAGCCGCCGCGACGGCGGTGCTGGTCACGACCGGGCTGGCCCAGCCCGGCCGCCCCCTTCTCGGTCTGGTCTGTGGACTGGCACTGCTGATCGCACTTTCACCGTTGCTCGCCTGGGGGCCCCGGCCACCGCGTGACTGATGAGCGGGCTGGCCCTGGCCGCCGTCGGCGCCTGTGTGGTCGTCCTAGCCCTCATCGACCTGTTCCTGACCGTGTTCAACTACGACGGCTTCACCTTCCTGGCGGGCCGCTACCGGCGCGGGCTGTGGCGGATGCTGCGCGTCGTGACCCGGCCCCTGCCGCCACGGATGCGCCGCGCCACGCTCTCCTTCGGCTCCATGGCCATGCTGCCGGCCACCGTGGCTGCCTGGCTTGCGGCCGAGATCGTCGGCTTCGCCCTGATCCGGCAAGCCGGTACGGGGCGGCGCGCCCTGCACCTGGCCGAGGTGATGAAGCTGGCCCGCCAGGACGATCAGGCCGAACCCCTGCGCCGACCGGAGGAGCGCCTCGGTCAGCGACGCCCGGCGCCCCCGCTGGCGATCCGGGTGGCGCGCACCGCCGGTCCAGTGGTCGGCGTGGTGGGCGCGGCGGCGGGTCTGCTCAAGATGCGAACGCCGGCCTGCGTCGTACTGGCCGCAGCCCGGTTTGGCAGATCACGCCGGCAACTCGCTACATGAACATCGTCAGGCCGGAGCAGGATCCGTTCGCTGAGCGCTCACGGGCGCCGGTCCGCGGACCGGGCACTCCCGGTGACCAGGGCGGATGACCCCGCATCAGCTCTTGAAGAGGAACTCGGCCTCCTCCTCGTCGATGAGGAGGAGCAGCTCGTCGGCCAGATCCCGGTGCTCGGCAAGGGTCGGGTCGGAGTCCAGGAGCTGGGTGGCGACGTCGCGTGCGGACACCACCAGGTCCTTGTCCCGCCGGAGTGAGGCGAGCTTGAGGTCGTTGCGCCCCGTCTGCCGGGTACCGAGGATGGTCCCCTCGCCGCGGATGTCGAGGTCCTCCTCGGCCAGGTAGAAGCCGTCGGTCGACTCCTCCATCGCCCGGAGGCGCCGCTCGCCCTCCGGGGTGGCGCCCTGACCGAGCAGGTAGCACCACGACGCGTCGGCGCCCCGCCCTACCCGGCCCCGCAGCTGGTGGAGCTGCGCCATCCCGAAGCGGTCGGCGTCCTCGATGACCATCACGGTGGCGTTGGGAACGTCCACCCCCACCTCGATCACCGTGGTCGAGACCAGCACGTCGACGTCTCCCCGGCGGAACGCGGTCATCACCGCCTCCTTGTCCCGCCCCGGCATCTGCCCGTGCAGCAGGGAGCACCGCAGGCCCGGGAAGACATCCAGCTGGAGGCGCTCGAACTCCTCCGTGGCCGAGCGGGCCTGGATCTTCTCGGACTCCTCGACCAGCGGGCACACGACGTAGGCCTGGTGGCCCGCCTGGACCTCGCCCCGGACCCGGTCCCACGCTGCCGTCTCCTCCAGATCGCCGCGGGCCCACACGGTCGCGACCGGGTTGCGTCCCGGCGGCAGCTCGTCGAGGATGGTCATGTCGAGGTCGCCGTAGACGGTCATGGCGGCCGTACGGGGGATCGGGGTGGCGGTCATCACAAGCACGTCGGGGTCCGATCCCTTGCCCCGGAGCGCGGCCCGCTGCTCCACGCCGAAGCGGTGCTGCTCGTCGATCACCGCCACCCCGAGCGATCGGAACTCGACCTTCTCCACGAGCAGGGCGTGGGTCCCCACCAGGATGTCGACGTCTCCCCGCCGCAGCGCGTCGTGGAGCTTGGGTCGGACCGACGCCGGCGTGCGGTTGGTGAGCAGCTCGACGCGCAACGGACGCTCACCTGTCAAGGTGCCGGGATCGGGCACCGAGAGGTCACCCAGCAGGCTGCGCAGCCCCACGAAGTGCTGGTCGGCCAGGACCTCGGTGGGCGCCATCAGCGCGCCCTGATGGTCTCCCTGCACCGCCACCAGCAGCGCCGCCACCGCCACCACCGTCTTGCCGGCCCCGACGTCCCCCTGGAGCAGGCGGTGCATCGGGTGCGGTCCGCCGAGATCGGTGCGGATCTCGTCGACGGCGCGGCGCTGCGCCCCGGTGAGCGGGAACGGCAGGGCGTCGACGAACCGGGCCAGCAGGTCCCGGTCCGCCGGGGGCTCCACCACGTGGCGGATGCCCTTGGACTCCCGCTCCACCGCCCGCTTGCGCATGACGAGGGTCGTCTGGAGCCGGAGCAGCTCGTCGAACGCCAGCCGGCGGCGCGCCCGGGTGACGTCGCCCATCGTCTCGGGCTCGTGGATGTGACGGAAGGCCCACGACCTGTCCGCCAGCTCGAGCGAGTCCCGGAACTGCGCCGGCACGGGGTCGACCACCTCGGCGCGACGCACCCCCTCG
>DASUHN010000072.1 GCA_036273495.1 Acidimicrobiales bacterium
CCGGAAGAAGAAGCGGAGCACGGGCGTCAGGATCGTCTTGATCACCCAGTAGGCCACTGCGACCGAGGATACCGGTCGGCTTTGCGTTTTCAGAGTCCGAAATGTGCCGATCTGGTTAATCCTCGGCGAACAGGCGAAGCCCGTAGGGATCTTGACCGGCCGGTCAAGAGACTCCTACGGTTCCGCCCGATGAACCGTCGGCTCACCACCCGGGGCAAGGAGCGACGGCGCCAGCTGATGGAGTTCGCCGCCCGGCGCTTCGCCGAGAACGGGTACCACCCCACGTCGGTGGCCGAAATAGTCGACGGTATGCAGGTCGGCAAGGGCGTGTTCTACTGGTACTTCTCCTCCAAGGAGGAGCTCTTCCTCGAGATCCTGGCCGAGGCCCAGCGGGGCCTCAGGCGGCGGCAGCAGCAGGCGATCATGCAGGCCGACGACCCCGTCCGCCGGATCGAGCTCGGAATACGCGCCAGCATGGAATGGCTCTCGGCCAACCGGCATCTCGGCAGCCTCTTCCAGTTCGCGGCGTCGGAGGAGCGCTTCTCCCCCTACCTGCGGCGGGGCCAGGACGTGGCCATCGCCGACGTCGTCCGCCACGTCCAGGAGGGCATCGCCACCGGCCAGGTCCGAGACGCCGATCCGGTGATGCTGGCCCAGGCCATCCTGGGCGTGACCAACCATCTGGCCCGGACCTTCCTGTTCGAGAGGGACGACCCGGCCGGACCCGTCGCCGACGCGGCCGTCAGCTTCTGCCTGGAGGGACTCCTGGGCTCGAGGGTCCTGGCCTGATCACGGTGGCGGGCGCTACAGCTTCGTAAGCGCCCGGCGGAGATTGCGCACCGCCTGGTGGGTGCGCTGCTCGTTCTCGATCAGGGCGAAGCGCACGAACCCGTCCCCGCCCGGCCCGAATCCCACGCCCGGAGACGTGGCCACCTCGGCCTCGGTGACCAGCATCTTGGCGAACTCGAGCGAGCCCATCTCCCGGTACGGCTCGGGCACGGGCGCCCACACGAACATGGTCCCCTTCGGCTTCTCCACGTGCCAACCGATCCGGCCGAGGCCGTCGCACAGCGTGTCGCGCCGGGACTGGTAGATCTCGTTGACCAGCTTGGGATAGTCGGGGGCCTCGTTCATCGCCACGATGGCGGCGATCTGGATGGGTTGGAAGGTCCCGTAGTCCAGGTAGGTCTTGAGCTTGGTGAGGGCGGCCACGAGCTCGGGGTTGCCGACCATGAACGCCACCCGCCACCCGGCCATCGAGAACGACTTGGTCAGCGTGTAGAACTCGACCGCCACGTCCTTGGCGCCGGGCACCTCGAGGATCGACGGCGGCTGGTAGCCGTCGAAAGCGGTGTCCGAGTAGGCGAAATCGTGGACGAGGATCACGTCGTGCTCCCGGGCGAAGTCCACCATCCGTTGCATCCACGGCAGGTCCACACAGGTGGTCGTCGGGTTGTGCGGGAACGAGATCAGGATCACCCGGGGCTTGGGCCATGCGGTCTCCCACGCCTCGACCAGCGCCCCGAAGAACTCCTCCCCCGCCGCCGCGCCCCCCGGCTCCCCCACGCCCAGGGGAACGTGGCGCACGTCGGCCCCGGCAAACAACGGGGCGTAGATGTGGATCGGGTACGACGGTGACGGGACCAGCGCCGTGTCCCCCGGTTGCACCAGCACCCACATCAGGTGGGACAGGCCCTCCTTGGCCCCGATCGTCGTGACGATCTCGGTGTCCGGATCGAGCTGTACGCCGAAGCGCCGGAGGTACAGGTCGGCCACGGCCAGGCGCAGCTTGGGGATGCCGCGGCTGGCGGAGTAGCGGTGGTTGCGGGGGTTGCGGGCGGCCTCGGCCAGCTTCTCCACCGCCACCTCGGGCGAGGGGATGTCGGGGTTCCCGAACGCGAAGTCGATCACATCCCGGCCCGCCCGGCGCCCCTCCAGCTTGAGCTCGTTCATGACGCCGAGCACGTAGGGGGGCAGGCCGGTGATGCGCCGGAAATCCATGGTGAACCGAGGTTACCCGGGGCCCCCTCCCGCTCCGGCCCAATTCCGCACCATCTCGCACGCCTCGGCCACCACCTCCAGCGACTCGGGCCAGCCGCACACGACCCATGTGGCGCCGGCGTCCGCCAGCTCCCCGATCCGGGTGGCCACGGCCAGGGGACCCCCCGCCAGGGGACCGCCCCACGTGACCTCAACCTCGTCCTCGTCGGCCACCGCCGCCGTCCCGGTGTTCCAGACGTTGACCGCCGCCCCGACGCGCACCGCCACCTCGCGCGTGCCGGCGGACACCACCGCCCCCGCCCCGATCCACACCGGCCGGCC
>DASUHN010000073.1 GCA_036273495.1 Acidimicrobiales bacterium
GCCCACTCGGCCGGGTGCCGGCCCGGATAGCCGGTCTGGAAGGCCTTGTAGGCCTCGGTGCCGGCCTGGGGCGGGAACTGGATCCCGCCCGCCACGGCGTGGCTCCACGCCGTCTGGTTGTAGTCGCGGCTCACCGGATCCCCGAAGCTGGCCGTGAAGATCTCGGGGTAGTAGCCCTGCTGTTGCTGGGCGTTGGTCAACAGGATCGGGAAGATCGGGTCACAGGCGCACAGGACGGTGGTGACGCCCTTGGCCCGCATCTGGGCCACCGCCTGGGCGGCCTCGGTCTCGTACTCGGCGATGTTGATGGAGTAGGCCACGACGGGCTGCACGGTCAGACCGCACTGGCTGGCGACCTCCTGCTCGTACTGGTGGACCTCGGCGGTGTACTCGGGGTTCTCCGGGTAGATGGCGCCGAAGGCCCGGTTGCGCAGGGTGTCGGCCTGGTTGCCGGAGAAGATGGCGTGCATCCCCGCCAGCCGCCGGCACACGACCGCCGCCGACTCGGTGATCGCCACCGAGCCCTCCGGCCCCTGGACCGAGAACTCGTACGGCGCGTACTGCTCGAACCACGAATGCGGCTCGGCCACGGCGCTGAAGCTGATGACGTGCTGGGCGGCGAGGTCCTGCTCGTACGCCTGCGATGACTCGAGCGAGAAGGTGACGTCCCCGAAGGCCCCCAGGTCGCGGGCCGTGACCGCGTCGGCCTGGGCGGCGGCCAGGTCCTGACCCTGGTCCTCGTTGATGTAGTCCCCCTGGCCGTTGTACGGCTTGAGCACCACCTTGCGGCCGTACAGCTCGAACTGGGTGTTGAAGAAGTTGACGTAGGACTGCAGGTCGGAGACGTAGGCCTGGTCGTTGATGTTGGCCGCCCCGGCCAGCGCGTCGATGGCCTGCTGCTGGGCCGAGTTCGGCAGCCGGTAGGCGAGGGTGATGGTGGACCCGGTGACGCCCTGCCCGGTGGCCCCGCCGTTGTTGCCGTGGAAGGCGGGGACGCAGGTGGGCGCGTAACGGGACCAGGGGAACTGGCGCACGCCGGGGCCGCACCTGACCCCGGTCCTGGTGACCCCGGCCGTGCCCGATCCCGCCGCCGGGACCACCGCAGCCGCGCCCGGGGCCGCGCCTCCCGGGGCCGCGGAGGCCGCGCCTCCCCCGGCCAGCGCCCCGGCGCCGAGGGCTGCACCCGCGCCGGTGTCCGCCGGTGCCGGCCCGGCGCCACCACCAGCCGGGGCCGACCCGGGCCCGGTCTGCTGCCCGGCGCTCCCTCCGGCCACGGTTCCCGTGCCGGCCGGCTGGGACGAGGGTGACACCGTGGGCACCAGGACCACGATCAGCAGCAGGACCCCGAGGAGCACCGCCGCCGGGACGTAGCGGCGGGCGACCCGCCCCAGATAGCGCCGGACGACCGCCTCGATCTCGGCGGCGGAGCCCGGCTCGACGGAGGGACCGCTCAAGCAGCCAGCATTCCCGCCCGGACCAGCCGGCGCAGCTGCCCGCCCACCACGGCGCCGACGAGATCGACGGGGCGGCCCAGCTCGACGAAGGCGTGGAACGGCATCAGGCCCCGGCCGGCGAAGCCGCTGCGCGCCATGCGGGCCGCCATGTCCAGGGCAGCCAGGCCGGAGCGGAGGCGCCGCACCGGGTCCCCGTCCAGGTAGTCGCGCAGGGCGCCGGCGGCCATGGCCTCGTGGCCGGCCTCGTCCTCGAGCACCTCGTCGATGAACGCGGCCGTGTCGGCGTCGGCCACCCGGCGCAGCCAGCGGAGGAGGTCGTCGGCGATCCCTTCCCCGAGGTAGGACGAGACGGCCTCGGCCAACTCGTCGGCGGGGGCGGCGGCGTGGTAGCGGTCCAACTGGCCCCGGTACGGAGCCATGGCCCGCTCGGGATCGGCGCCCAGGGCCTCCAGCCGGCGCACGAATCCCTTGTGATGGCGCAGCTCCTCGGCCGCCACCTGCCGGTAGGCACGGCGCTCGGCGTCGTCGGTGGCAGCCCCGGCGCGTGCCCGGGCTCCCTCGTACGCCTTGAGCTCCCCGTAGGCGACGGCTCCGAGGACCTGGACCAGCGCCCGGTGACGTGACATGCCCTCACCCCCTTCCCCAATTGTGGCCTGACGACCCGGATGTAATTGTGGCCTGCCGACCCGGACGGGTCCGGGACCGGCGGGCCCGACCTATCCGAGCTCGGCCAGCAACCGGCCGATGTCGACCAGGTCGGCGGCGGACAGCTTCCAGCGCGCCGCCTCGACGTTGGCCTTCACCTGCTCGGGACGGGTGGCGCCGGCGATGACCGTGGCGACCGGGTCGTGGGCCAGGAGCCAGGCGAAGGCCAGGTCGAGGATCGAGTGGCCCCGCGCCTCGGCCCACGCCGTGAGGGCGTCGACCCGGTCGAAGTTCTTGTCGGTGAGCTGGCGCTCCGAGAACCCCGATCCCCACGCCTGCATGCGGGTCCCCTCGGGCGGCGCCTCCCCCCGCCGGTACTTGCCGGTGAGCAGCCCGCTGCCGAGCGGGAAGTACGGGAGGAAGGCCAGGCCCAGCTCGGCGCATGCCGGCAGCAGGTCGTCGGCCGCCCGCCGCCGGAGGAGGGACAGCTCGTTCTGGGCGCTGACGAAGCGGGCCCGGCCCTGCTTGGCGCTGATGCCGTCGGCCTGCCTCAGCTGGTCGGCATCGAAGTTGGAGTTCCCGATCTCGAGGACCTTGCCGGCGCGTACCAGGCCGTCGAGCGCCTCGAGGGTCTCCTCCAGCGGGACGTCCTTGTCGGGATAGTGCTGCTGGTAGAGATCGATGCGGTCGGTGCCGAGCCGGCGGAGGCTGTTCTCGACCTCCTCGACGATCCACCGGGCGCTGGCGCCGCGGTGGGAGGGGTCGTCGTCGACCGGGCTGGCGAACTTGGTGGCGATGATCACCTCGTCCCGCCGCTCGGCCAGGGCCCGGCCGAGGAACTGCTCGGAACGGGTCCCGCCGTAGCTGTCGGACGTGTCGAAGAGGTTGATCCCGGCGTCGAGGGCGGCGTGGACCACGTCCCGGCTCTGGTCCTCGTCGATGCGCATCCCGAAGTTGTTGCATCCCAGGCCGACGAGGCTCACCTCGAACGAGCCCAGACGACGCGTCTCCATGTCGGCCACTACGACCCCTCTCTGCTCGTCGTCAGCCGGTTGTCGGGGTCCGGCGGGTCAGGCGGTGGCGGCGCGCGCCATCTCCTGCAGCTCCTGGCGGCGCTCGTCGCTCAGCTTGTCGATCTCGTCGATCTCGTCCTCGGTGAAGCCGGCCATGCGGCGGAACTCCTCGGCCAGCCGGATGGGGCTGTCCTGGTCCTTCCCCCGCCCACCGCCGAGGCTGAACAGCTTGTCAACGGTGCGCTGGAACTCGAGGGCCCGGGTGCGCCGCTCGGGATCGTCGGCGGTGAGCGCCCGCAGCCAGTCCGAGCCCATCTTCACGTGCGTGACCTCGTCGGCCAGCATCCAGTCCTCGCAGAAGCCGAGCACCGGGTCACCGGACAACCCGGCAAAGTCCTTCATCGTGTTGAACACGTCGATGGCCAGGCCCTCCAGGGCCCGGTTGACGCCGGTGAGCCGCAGCACCGGGTCGGGGCTGCACGCCGCCTGGTAGAGGAAGCGGGACTCGGCGAACTCCCCGATCGAGGTCCCCATCCACTCGGTGAGCTTCACCGAGATCTCGACGTGGCGCGACTCGTCCCAGCACTGGCGGGCCATGTCCAGCTTGAGGGCGTACGGGGCCTCGGCGTCCTCGAAGTCCCAGCACGTGCGGCCGGCGCCCTCCAGGGCCTGGATCTCCCCCATGAAGATCCCGTGCATCAGCGCCCGGGAGCGCTCCGGCGCGTCGGGGTCCTCGGGGCCGAGCCGGCCGACCCGCTGGTAGTTGCCGGTGGACATCCCGAGGCGCGGGTCGGTGAGGCGCTGCTGCATGTCCACCTCGACGAAGCGGTCGTCGCGAGCCAGGGCGCTGGCCGGCAGAACGTCTTTCACTACGGGACCTCCCCATCCGTCGTAGCCGTCGCTCCACCCAGACTACGCCCGCCGGGTCCCCCGCACCCCGGGCGCCGTCGATAATGCCCCCGTGCCCCCCACCGCGCCCCCGCGCTCGCTGCGGCGGCAGCGGGCGGTCATCGCCGGGGTGGCCGTGCTCCTGGTCGGGGCGGGGATCGGGGTCCCCCTGGCCCGGCACCTCACCCGGGCCGCGCTGGTGGCCCCGGACCGCATCGCCTCGTACCAGGTGACCTACCGGGTCCGGAACCTGGCCGCCGGAGGCGCCGGGGTCGTCTCCTGGGAGCGGCTGACCGTGCGCCGGCCCTTCTACTCCGCCGACGTCACCTACCACAGCCGTCCCGGGCCGGGCGTGGCCGCCCTGGCGGCCACCGTGTTCACCAAGGACGCCCTCTACGACGTCCAGGGCGCAACGGTGCACCCGGTGTCCGGGAGACAGCCCGGCCCGCCGGGGATCGACCAGGACCTCGCCACCCAGCTTCCCGAGCTCGAGGCCCGCGGCCTGGTCCGGCCTCAGGACCGGACCGTGACCGTCGCCGGCCGCACCTGTCGGGTGTACCGCTTCTCGGGGCCCCCGAGTGGGGCGGTGGGACGGTTCAGCGGGTCGGACCACGACGACATCTGCCTGGACGCCGAGGGCATCGAGCTCGGGGAGGACTGGACCTACCACGGCCGCCTGGTGGAGGACCGCCAGGCGGTGGAGGTCGACACCGGGCCGGTGTCCGACCCCGTGTCCGCCGCCAGCCTGCGGGCGGCCGGAAGCGTCCGGCCGGGCATCGGGGCCCCGGTGGCCCAGCCCGACCCCGGCGCCTCGACGTTCCTGCCCGCCCCGCCCCTGCCCGCCGGCTTCGCCCGGGCGGGCGTCGAGCGCTTCGCCGAGCCGGACCCGCAGAACCCGCAGGTCGTGCTGGCCACGTCGGTCGTGTGGGCCTTCACGGCCGCCGCCGACGTGGTCACCGTCGAGGCCGGCCGGGGCGCCCCGGGCCAGCTGCCGTGGGACTCCGAGTCCACGCAGACCGGTGCGGTGACCCTGACCGGGCTGGGGGCGGCCACGACCGCCATCCGGTCCGACGGCGCCGAGGTCCGGGTGGACGCCGGCGGGGGCCGGTGGGTGCGGATCCGGGGGACGGTGCCGGTGTCGGGTCTGGTCGCCTACGCCGACATGCTGTCGGCCCCGGCGCCCGGCTGACGCCCGAACCGGCTCGACAGCGGGCGGATGCGCCCCCCGAGGACCCCGAAGCCCTCGGAGTACAGAACGAGGACGATCAGCAGGGCGGCAAAGCCGAGGATCTTCCCGGTCGGGCTGGAGTGACCCGCCGGGCCCGTCCCCGGCGGAGGGGGCAGGTTCCCCGCCAGCGCCCCCCGGGAGCCGGCGGCCGGGGCGGCGGGAGCCGGCGCGGCCTGGGCCGATGAGGACGCGGTGGGCGACGGCGTCGTGGGGGCCGGCAGGGCCGGAAGGCTCGATCCGCTGTCGGTCGGGGTGAGGGGCACGCCCTGGTCGGGCGGCGTGCCCGGAGCTCCCGAGGGGCCGGACGCCCCACCGGGCGAACCGGAAGGCGCCGGGGCCGTCTGCGCCGCCGGGGCCGGGGCCGGTGCACCGGCACCGGGCGGGGCGGGCCGGGCCGCCAGCGACGACGCCCCGGGAGGGTCGATCACCATCTGGAACGGCAGGGCGCCGGAGGCCGGGAGGACCGCCACGTTGAACGAGCCGTCCGGCTCGGCCTGGCCCGCCCCCAGGCTGAAGGTGACGGAGGACCCGCTGGAGGCCACCTGGCCGGTGACCGACCGGCTGCAGTCGTAGGCCGGGGGAGAGCCGGTCTGGCCCCCGCCCGCCTTCCAGCTCGCGCTGGCCGATCTGACCGGGCACGCCTGCACCTGGGCCGGCCCGAACGACGAGTTGCCGTCCACGGCCAGGGTCAGGTTGGCGCCGCTCGTCGGAACGGCCCCCGGGGCGTAGGCGAGCGCGGCCAGCGCCATCGGCCCGGTGGCCCCCTCCGAGACCGCCAGCTGGCCCGAGGTCATCGAGACGGGGAAGAAGCCGGCCGGGGCCGTGTTCCACCAGGCGGTGCGGACCGGGGCGGCGGCGGCAGCCGGGACGGCCGGACCCGCCACACCGGCGGCCGCCACTGCCGTGACGAGGGTGGTGCCGAACACGGCCAGCCGGGCGGACGGCCACCGGCGCCTCCGGAGCGTCATCGCGGGGCCTTCAGGACGTCGGGGAGGCTTCCTCCGAGGTAGGACTCGACCACGTGCGGGTCCTCGAGAACCTCCCGGGGCGTCCCGTAGGCGATGACCTGACCGAGCTCGAGGCCGACCATGTTGTCGGCCAGGTTGCTGATCAGGGGCATGTCGTGCTCGATGATCAGGACGCTGCAGTCCAGCTGGTCACGGATGCGGAGCAGGAGCGGCCCGAGGGCTTCGGTCTCGCGCTGGGCTATCCCCGACGACGGCTCGTCGAGGAGGAGGATCGAGGGGCGGTGGGCCAGCATGCACGCCAGCTCCACGATCCGGCGCGACCCCGTCGACAGCTCGGATATGAACTTGTTGCGGAACGAGTGCAGCCCCATCAGGTCGATGAGCTCGTCGA
>DASUHN010000074.1 GCA_036273495.1 Acidimicrobiales bacterium
GAGAGTCAAGATCGCAAGCGAAAGCAGAAAGAGAGGATGACAGTGGCCAACCTCAAGGGAAGCAAGACCGAGGCGAACCTCAAGGAGGCCTTCGCGGGGGAGAGCCAGGCCAACCGCCGCTATCTCTACTTCGCCCAGAAGGCCGACGTGGAGGGGTACCCGGACGTGGCCGCCCTGTTCCGGTCGGTGGCGGAGGGAGAGACCGGCCACGCCTTCGGGCACTTCGACTTCCTGGCCGAGGTCGGGGACCCGGTGACCGGCGTAGCCGTGGGCCCGACAGCGGACAACCTGAAGTCCGCCATCGAGGGTGAGACCTACGAGTACACCGAGATGTACCCGGGCTTCGCCCGCACGGCGCGCGACGAGGGCTTCGAGCAGGTGGCCGAGTGGCTCGAGACCCTGGCCCGGGCCGAGAAGTCCCACGCCGGCCGGTTCAGCCAGGGCCTGTCGGCGATCGGCTCCGACTGACCAGCTCTTGCGGCTGACCCTCGGGGACATCCTCGATCTCCGGGCCTACGAACGCGAGCGAGACGCGTTCCGGGCCCGGGTGATCGAGCTCAAGAAGGTCCGCCGGGTCCCGGTGGGCCCGCTCGTCACCCTGGTCTTCGAGAACGCCGACACCATCCGCTTCCAGATCCAGGAGATGGCCCGGGCCGAGCGGATGCTCACGGACGAGGCCATCCAGACCGAGCTGGACATCTACAACCCCCTGATCCCCGAGCCGGGCGAGCTGTCGGCCACCCTGTTCGTGGAGCTCACCTCGCAGGAGGACCTCCGGGAGTGGCTGCCCAAGCTGGTCGGGATCGAGCGGGCCGTGGTCCTCGGGGTGGGCCGGGAGGCCCGCGAGGTCCGTTCCACTCCCGAGGCGGCCCACGAGGCGGCCCTCACCCGGGAGGAGATGACCGCCTCGGTGCACTACATCCGCTTCCGGCTCGCCGCCGACGAGGTCGCGCTGTTCGGGCCGGGGCCGGTGGTCGTGGCCGTGGACCATCCCGCCTACCGGGAGTCCACCGAGCTGTCCCCGGCCACCCGGGACAGCCTCGTGCAGGACCTGACCCGGGGCGGGTAGGCACCCGAGTGTGACATAGGTCACTTGGCCAAACCGCTGCTCAGCCCGCTGCGGTTGGGCGCCGATCGTTCGGGGAATCTGGACGGCGCGGCCGGCGTTGTTGGATACTCCGCGGCCGCCTGCCGCCGCCTCGTCGGACGCAGGAACCGTAAGACCCTCTAGAGGATGTGAAACCCGAGTAATGAATCTGTCGTGGCGAAACCGGGCCGCTTGTCGGGGCGTCGACCCCGACATCTTCTTTCCCGTCTCCGACGAGGACGCGGTCCAGGCCAAGGCCATCTGCAACGAGTGCCCGGTGCGGGAGGCCTGCCTCGAGTGGGCCCTCGCCACCCGGGAGCGGGACGGCATCTGGGGCGCCGCCACCGAGCGCGAGCGGCGGCGGATGATCCGCCAGCGGCGCAAGACCGCCTGATCAGCCGCCCCCGTATCCTCGGGGCATGGACTTCTCCCTGCCCGAGGAGCTGGTAGCCCTTCAGGAGACGACCCGCCGGCTGGTCCAGGACAAGGTCCGGCCCCGGGCGCGGGAGATCGACGAGAGCGGGGAGTACCCCGAGGACGTGTTCCAGCTGTTCCGGGACGCCGGCCTGCTCGGGTTGTGCATCCCGACGGAGTACGGCGGCTCGGGGGCCGGGATCCTCGGGCTGACCCTGGCCATCGAGGAGGTGGCCAAGCACTCCAACACCGCCGCCCTCATGCTGCTGCTGACCCGGCTGCCCACGGGCCCGGTGATGATCGCCGGCTCCGAGGAGCAGAAGCACCGCTACCTGCCGGGAATCGCCGAAGGGTCGCAGCGGGCCGCCTTCGGCCTGTCCGAGCCCCAGGCCGGTAGCGACGTGATGGGCATGCGCACCCGCGCCCATCCCGACGGTGACGGGGGATGGGTCCTCAACGGGGGCAAGTGCTGGATGTCCGGCGTGGCCCAGGCCGACTGGTACACGGTGTTCGCCAAGACGCCCCCGCCTGACCGCCTCGACGAGCCGGTCGACCCCACCGCCCGCCGCCACGACTCCGTGACCGCCTTCATCGTCGAGCGGCGCTGGGACGGGGTGGAGGTCGGCAACACCGACCGCAAGATGGGTGTGCGCGGCGTGGACACCGGAGAGCTGCTGCTGCAGGACGTCCACGTGCCGGCGGAGAACGTGATCGGGGAGGTCGGCGGCTTCCGGCTGGCCATGCTCGGGCTCAACTCCATGCGCCCGATCGTGGCGGCGCGGGGGATCGGCCTGGCCGAGGGCGCCCTGATGTACGCCACCGAGTACGTGCAGCAGCGCGAGGCCTTCGGCAAGACCATCGCCGACTTCCAGGGCATCCAGTGGGAGATCGCCAAGCTGGCCGTCGAGATCGAGGCCGCCCGCCTGCTCACCTACCGCGCCGCCTGGCTGGCCGACCAGGGCCGGTTCACCAAGGAGTGGGTGCCCTACCTGTCGATGGCCAAGTACCACGCCACCGAGCTGGCGGTGAAGGCGTCGGGCCTGGCCGTCCAGCTGCTCGGTGCAGCCGGCTACATGAAGGACCACCCCACCGAGCTGTGGTACCGGGACGCCAAGCAGCTCACGATCGTCGAGGGCACCTCCCAGGTCCAGCTCGGCCTGATCGCCCGCGGCGTGCTGGACCGCGACCTGTGGTGGGACTGAAGGACCCGCCGGGCCCGGGGGGGGCAGCCGCGGCGGGGGAGGACGGCGCCTTCTCCGGGGTGGGGGGATGGCCGGCCGTGCTCCGGCGCCTGATGCGCCGGGAGGCGCTCGGGGCCGACCTGGCGGCGCTGGCCCTCGGGGAGATCCTCGACGGCAACGCCACGCCCGCCCAGACGGCGGCGTTCATCGTCGGCATGCGCATGAAGGGGGAGACCGTCGAGGAGATGACCGGCCTCGTCTCCGCCATGCTCGACCACTCCGTGCCGGTGGTCGTGCCGGGTGAGCTCGTCGACACCTGCGGCACCGGGGGGGACGGGAGCCGGTCGATCAACATCTCGACCATCGCCGCCCTGGTGGTGGCCGGGGCGGGCCCGACGGTGTGCAAGCACGGGGGCCGGGCGGCGTCGTCGTCGGCGGGCTCGGCCGACGTCCTCCAGGCCCTCGGGGTCGTGATCGACCTCGGGCCGGACGGGGTGGCCCGGTGCCTGGAGGAGGCGGGGATCGGGTTCTGCTTCGCCCCCCGCTTCCACCCCGCCATGCGCCACGCCGCGCCGGTACGGGCCGAGCTCGGCGTCCCGACCCTGTTCAACTTCCTCGGGCCCATGGCCAACCCGGCGCGCGCCCGCCACCAGGTGCTGGGGGTCAGCGACCCGGCCATGGCCGAGAAGATGATCGGCGTGCTCGAGGCCCGGGGCAGCCGGCGGGCCCTGGTGGTCTACGGCCACGACGGCCTCGACGAGCTCACCACGACGACCACCTCGACCGTGCTGCAGTACGACCGGCTCGGCCGGCGCCGCTACGAGGTCGACCCCGCCGCTCTGGGCCTGCGGCCCGCCCGCCCCGAGGACCTGCGGGGCGCCGACGCCGCCACCAACGCCGCCCTGGCCCGGAGCGTGCTCGAGGGGGAGGGCGGGGCCCGCCTCGACGTGGTGCTGCTCAACGCCGCCGCCGGCCTGGTGGCGGCGGGGACGGCGGCCGACCTGACCGAGGGCCTGGGCCAGGCCGAGGCGTCGGTCACCAGCGGGGCGGCGGCGGCGGCGTTGGAGCGGCTGGTGGAGGTCTCGCAGGAGGCGGCGGCGGACGGGATGCGGTAGCGCCCCTCGTCGCGTCCCGGTGTCGGTCAGACCAGCACGGCGCCGATCAGGCCGAGGGGCGGAGCGCCCAGGTCGAGCAGGGCCTGGTGGAAGCGGAGGTGGGAGTAGCGCCCGCCCCAGGTGGCCACGGCCTCGTCACGCAGATCGAGGATCTCGAGCTTCCCCCACGTGTAACGGCCGTACGTCGGGTCGTAGGTGGCCCGGCTCGCCTCGCTGCGCGCCGCCGGCCCCTTGAGGAAGGCGTCCTCCTCGAAGCTGCGCACCGCGTCCTCCATCGTCATCGACCCGGTGTGCAGACCGATGGCGCAGCGCAGCCGGGTGACGCGCACCAGCGCCTCGATGCAGACGCCGATGCAGTAGCGCGGGTCATCCTCCCGGAACCCCTCCTCCAGCAGGAGCTCCTCGGCGTAGTGGGCCCAGCCCTCGACGAAGGCGCCCGAGAACAGTCCCCGCCGCACGTCACCGCGGACCCGGCGGAGGAGGCGCCCGTGGGCGAAGTGTCCGGGCGTGACCTCGTGCACGGTGATGGCGGGAAGGGTGGTGTGGCTGAAGACCGCCATCCACTCCTCCTGCTCGTCCGGGGGCCACGAGGGATCGGGCGGCGTGACGTGGTACCACGACGCGGCGTCGTCCTCGTAGGGGGCGGCCCACGACATCATCGCCATGGCCCACCGGCGGGACTCCGGGGCCGGCCCCACCCTGCACTCGCCGTCGACGGGGCCGAGCAGGCCGCGGGACACGGTGAACTCGGTGGCCTCGTCGATGAGCAGGCGGGCCTCGCCGGCGATCCCGTCGGCAGACGGATGGTCGGCGACGAGCTGCTCCACCACCTGGTGGGCAGGAAGCGCAGCGTCGATGCGGGCGCAGGCGGCGCGCAGCAGGCCCTGCAGCCGGGTGGACTCGGCGTCGGCGCGCGCCGCCAGATGGGAGAGATCCACGCTCATCCCCTCACCGTCACCCATCAGGGCGGAGAGCGCCTCGGCCCCCAGGGCCGCTTCCGGCGGACCGTCGGACGCGGCGGCCTCGAGATGCTCGACGAACCTGGCGTGGGCGGCGAGAGCGGGGGCCTGCTCCGAGGGGTCGAGTCCCGCCGCCAGCCCCCGCGCCGCCGGAAGCAGGGCGTCGGCCACCGGCGCCGGCACGCGGTCGAGGGCGGCGATGGCGCTGTCGACACCGTCGGGCCAGCCGGCCAGATGGCGCCGGCAGGCCTCGGCCCGCTGCTCGGCGGGGGCGTACTCGCGGTCGTAGCCGGCGAGATCGAGGTTGCCGATGTGCACCAGCGGGTTCCAGCGGTGCATGGCGATGGGACCGAAGGCGGTGCGCAGGCCCTCCTCGAAGGCGGCGAGGTGGGCCTCGTCGTGGGCGTCGGGCTCGGTGGGGCCGGCGCCGAGACGGGACAGGCCCCGTGCCACCGTGTCCGGGGAGAGGTCCTGCACCACTCCGTCGTACTCGTGCAGTCCCACCGCCTCCCGGGCTCCGGCGACGTCCAGGTCGTGCACGGCCCGCACCCGGGGGTTCATCGGGGCGAGGCTACATTCGCCCCCGATGACGCCCACCCGCTACCGGTGCTCGGCGTGCGGGAACCTCACCCGCTTCGACGTCACGACCACCCGGCGGACCCGCGCCTTTCATCACTTCACCGTCGGTGGCGAACTGCGGGTCGAGGACGAGCAGGTGCTCTCG
>DASUHN010000075.1 GCA_036273495.1 Acidimicrobiales bacterium
CTCTCTCTCTGCAGCAGTCCTGGTTCGGCCGCGCTGTGACGTCGCCGCGGGAGACGAGCCAAGGTCAACCGATGAGCCGACCCGGTGACGGACGCGGCAACCGCTTCCTCAGCACCCGATGGTCTTTCCCGCCACGGAAAGAGGAGCAGCCAACTGAAGACCCTGCCCGGAGGTGATCTTACCGTTCTTATTCGCCACCTCTGAAGCTCCTCGGCGACCACGGCGGGCGCCCCAAAGGTCGCAAGGATGACATGACGGAAGGGCTCGTAGAGGGGGTGGTCCGGATTGGCTCGGACCAGGCGAGCCTTGCCCACCCGCCGGGTCCGAACGAGGGCGGCATCCTCGGCCCGGTCGACCTCCCGAATGGCTGTGGGGAGGGACGTTCCCACGTGTGCGGCTAGAGCGGTAAGGGAGTGTTCGCGAGCTGGGTCGGTGAGAACCTCGGCAAGCAGCCGTCCCTGAGTGTCCGACCGGAGGATGGGGGCCAGTCCCGGAGCGGTCACCTTCATAAAGTGAATGAAAACTTACGATTAATGAAGGTATGTCCCGGCACCCGTGCGGGGCCGCCGGCCCGGCCACCTCATCCCGGCGAGAGCCGGCTGCCTACCAGGCTCCGACGAGGAAGGGTGATGTGGTGTGGATGAGCTGACCCCTTGACCCCGATTATGGAACGGATTAGTATCGGAACGGGACCGTTTCGGATTGGACCCTGCAATGACCGAAGCAGCCTGCCGCATCGATGACGTCGAGGTGGAGGATCCCCGCCCCGCCGGCGGGCGCCCCCTCGACCCCGGCCGGGACGCGGCTCTGCGGAGGGCCGCCCTCGAGCTGGTGGCCGAGATCGGCTACGACCGCATGACCATCGACGCGGTGGCGGCCCGGGCCAAGGCGGGCAAGGCGACCGTCTACCGCCGGTGGCCCTCCAAGGCCGACCTGGTCATCGACGCCTTCGTCAACGAGGCGCTGGGCGCGGCCGAGCTGCCCGACACCGGAAGCCTGCGCGGGGACGCGCTGGCGTTGGCCCGGAGGCTCTGGGACGACGACGCCCCGGTCCCCCGCGCCCGGGTCATGGCCGGGCTGGTCTCGGCCCTGCTCGCCCACCCCGAGCTCCGCGAGACACTGGCCACCGTCTCGCGTCCCCCGCAGTCAGTCGTCGAGGAGCTCTACCGCCGGGCGGTGAGCCGGGGAGAGATTCCCGAGCCGGACGACCTGGACCTGATCGGGCTGGTCATTCCCAGCATGTGCGTATTCCGGTTGGTGACGACCGGCGAGCCACCCACGCCCGAGTTCCTCGAGAAGGTCATCGACACCGTCCTGCTCCCGTCGCTCAGCGCCAGAAGGGATTGAACATGCCCAACGTCGTACCCCCCGACGCCACCAGCGTCCACGTCACACGGCGCCCCGGACTGGCTCTGGTGGTGATCAGCTGCGCCCAGCTCATGGTGATCCTCGATGCGACCATCGTCAACGTGGCCCTGCCGACGATCCACCGGGCCCTCCACTTCTCCTCGGCCAGCCTCGAATGGCTGATCACCGCCTACGCCCTCACCTTCGGGGGGCTGCTGCTGTTCGGGGGACGCACCGGTGACCTCTACGGCAAGCGCCGGATGTTCATGGTGGGCATCGCCATCTTCGTCGGGGCGTCGCTGCTCGGCGGCTTCGCCACCGACCAGGCGTGGCTGATCATCACGCGGGGGCTGCAGGGGGTGGGCGGAGCGATCGCCTCTCCCACCGCCCTGTCCCTGATCGCGGTCAACTTTGCCGAGGGTCCCGAGCGCAACCGGGCCATGGGCGTCTACTCGGCCATGTCCGGGGCCGGGGGGGCCATCGGCCTCCTCCTCGGGGGGGTGCTCACGTCCTACGTCTCGTGGCGGTGGATCTTCTTCGTCAACGTGCCGATCGGGGCCCTTGGCCTGGTCCTGGCGCCGCGGGTCCTGGCCGAATCGGAACGCCGCCCCGGGCGGTTGGACACGCCGGGAGCGGTCACCGCCACGGCCGGCATGCTCAGTCTCGTCTACGGACTCACCAATGCCGCCACCCACTCCTGGGGCTCGCTCGGCACCCTGGCGCCCCTCGGGGCTGCGGGCCTATTGCTGAGTGCCTTCCTCGTGATCGAGACCCGCGCCGCCGCTCCGCTGATGCCGCTGTCGATATTCGCCGACCGCAACCGGGCGGGGGCCTACCTGATGATGCTGACCCTCGGGATGGCCGTGTTCTCGATGTTCTTCTTCCTCACCCAGTACCTCCAGAACGTGCACGGCTACTCGGCGGTACGGGCGGGGGTCGCGTTCCTGCCCATGTCGGCCGGGATCATGATCGCGGCGATGACCACGGCCCGCCTGTTGACCCGCGTCGGCATCCGGCGGCCGCTGATAACCGGTCCCGTATTTGCTCTGGTCGGGCTGCTGTGGCTGACCCGGCTCACTCCCGGATCGGGTTACCTCGACCTGATCCTGCCGCTCGTGCTCCTGGCCCTGGGAATGGGGCAGTCCTTCGTTCCGCTGACGGTGACGGCCATCTCCGGCGTGGCGCCCGAGGAGGCCGGGCTGGCCTCTGCCCTGCTGAACACCGGCCAGCAGGTGGGGGGCGCACTGGGTCTTGCCGTTCTGGGCACCGTCGCCATCTCCGCCGCCCGTCGCTACATCGGCGCCGCGGCGGCATCGTCCCACCACGTCACCACCGCAGTGGTCAACGCCGGCGTCACCCATGGGTACACCCGGGCCATCTTCGTGGGGGCGGGGATCATGGCCGGGGCTGTGGTCATCTCGATCGCCGTCATCCGGACCCCCCGGACTGCCAGTCCCATAGGGGACATCGAGCCGGCCGGGGGGCCGATCCCTCCGGAGGTCGCACCCAGCGTCGTCTGAGCGGCTCGGGCCGACCTGGCTGACGGGTCGGAGGGCCCGGCTGGTCGGTTGCGCCCCTACGTCCGGTCTGTACCCGCTCATGGCTTTGGGGCCATTAACCGCCCGCGGTCAGTTGACCACAAGTTGTGAGAACACCGGCGCTGCGTTGGGCCGGGCTTCTTAGGGTCCCACCAAGTATCGACGGCGGCGTCGTTGCGCTATGGGACGGCCCGCAGTAACCAGCGGGAGGAAGCCGTGCACGGTGGTTCCATCACAGGTCAACCCGGTCTCCGTCTGATCACGCGCCATCGTGTCCGGCGAGCCGCGGCCATCCTCTCGGCTACCGCCGTCACCTGCGGCATCGCCCTGGCCGGGGCTGCTCCGGCCCGGGCGGCCGGCGCAACGACGATCACCGTCACCGGCTTCACCGACAACACCGACGCCTGCTCCGGCTCGAGCCCGACGGTGTCCTGCCCGTCCCTCCGCTCAGCCGTCACCTACGCCAACGGCAACGAGCAGTCCGGTCCGTTCACCGTCAACCTGGCGGCCGGCCACTACTCCCTGACCCTCGGTCCCGGCCAGGAGAACGGGGGTCCCCTCGCCGTCCAGGACAGCACCGTGCTCACCATCAGCGGGCCGGGCTCCGCCAGCACCGTCGTTGAGGCCAGTGCTCTGCGGTCCACGACACTGAGCGTCGAGGACGGCGGGACCGCGGCGATCCAGGGGGTCACCATCGACGGTGGGAGTGGCCCGGTGTCCGCCGGCGTAATCGACAACTTCGGGGATCTCACCATCTCGGGGTCGACCATCTCCGGCGGCATGGACGAGGGAGCGGGGGGCGGCGGGATCTACAACGAATTCCACGGAACCCTCCACATCCAGTCCGGCACGGTCCTCACCGGCAACGTCGCCACCTCCGGCGGCAGCGGGACCGGCGGCGCCCTCCACAACGCCGGGACGGCGGATGTGACCGGCGCGACGATCTCCGGGAACTCCTCGGGGGGGTCGGGAGCCGGGATCTTCAACGGCACCGACGCTCAGCTCGGCCTCACCGACACCACCGTTTCCGGTAACGCCGCGGGCGGCAACGGGGGCGGCATCTACAACGACGGCACCCTGACCGTGACCGGGGGTCAGGTCTCCGGGAACCAGGCCGACGACAGCACCGGCGGCGGCGTCTACAACGACTCGCATGGGAGCCTGACCATCACCGGTGCGACCGTGTCGGGCAACTCGGCCGACCAGGGTGGCGGGGTCTACAACGTGGCCCTGCTCGACGGCACGACCGGGGCCACCGTGTCCGGCTCGACCATCTCCGGCAACGGGACCTCGAGCAACGGCGCCGGAGTCGCCAACACCGGGGACCTGACGGTCACAGGCTCGACGATTGCGGGTAACTCCGCAGGCGGCAAGGGGGGAGGGGTCTACAACTCCGGAACCCTGACCATGCTGAACTCGACCCTGGCGCGCAACACGATCCAGCCCGAGGCGGGAGCGACCGCCCTGTTCAACGACACCGAGGGGACCGCCAATCTGTCCTTCGACACCCTCGCCGACAACCCGGGTGCCACAGGCACGTCTACTCTCTTCAACAACGGCACCGCCCACGTGCTCTCGTCGATCCTGGCCTACGCCCCCGGTCGGCAATGTGCCGGATCGGCCATCGACGACGCCGGAAGCAACGTGTTCGGAGACAGCACGTGTGACTCCGAGGCTCAGGTGATAGCCGACCCTCATCTGCTCCCGCTCTCCCAGAACGGCACCAGCGTGCCCGAGACGATGGCGATCTTCTCGACCGACGCCAGCCCCAGCAAGGCACTGGGCACCAGCACCGGGACCTGCAAGGACCTGGGTGGCCAAACCGTCACCAGCGACGAGGTCGGAAGCAACCGGCGTCCCCGCGCGGGCGGTGAAGGCGGCCTCTGCGACGCAGGTGCCTTCCAGCTGCAGTCGGACAG
>DASUHN010000076.1 GCA_036273495.1 Acidimicrobiales bacterium
TTGGGACCGGAGCGGCCTCGGTCGGAACGACGGCGGCGGCGCAGTCGGCGATCACCCTGGTCCAGACGGCTCTGTCGAACCTCAACGCCCTGTCGGCCAAGCTCGGTGCCTCTCAGAACGAGATCCAGGGCATCGTGTCCAACATGACGATCGGCCAGCAGAACCTGACGGCAGCCGCCTCCAGCATCACCGACACCAACATGGCTCAGGAGATGACGAGGTTCACGTCGAAGCAGATCCTGATGCAGACCGGTGAGTCGATGCTGGCCCAGGCCAACGCCGCACCTCAGCTGGTTCTCAAGCTCCTCGGCTGATCCTCGGGGTAGTCCTCAAACCGAAGACGGCCCGTGCCTCGGTGCGGGTCGCGTCGTACGACCCACCGCGCCCATCCGGATGCCGAGCTCCATCCGGATGGGCCGGCGGGCTCGCCTTGGGTCCTTGGATCCTTTCGGCGCGGGAGCCGGGTACGCTCGACTCGCTGACGAGATGGGGCCGTATTCGAGCCACGGACGATCCGTGCCCGAGGATGAGGGGATCCGTGCCCAAGGATGACACCCCGGGAGACCCGAGCAGCTTCGTCGGGCTCGATCTCCCGGCCGGACGGCTGAATGCAGACCGCTTTGCCGAGGCGGCCGAGTACTTCGACGCCTCCTCCGGCTCGGTCACCGACCGCCTGGCGGCGTTCCCCCGCTTCGTAGACCGCACCAGCATCGGTCGCTTTCTCGTTCGCTACGAGCTGGCCAAGCTGGCCATGCCGGTTCAGGGGTCGATCGTCGAATGCGGGGTCTTCACCGGCTTCGGTCTATTTGCCTTCGCCCAGATCAGCTCTCTGCTCGAGCCCCTCAACCATCGCCGCCGCGTCATCGGGTTCGACACCTTCAGCGGCTTCCCCAGCGTGACCGGCCACGACACCTTCACGGGCTACGCCGATGCCCATGTCGGGGGGTTGACCGGCTCGAGCATGGCGGAGCTCCAACGGGGAGTCGACCTGTTCGACCAGGACCGGGCTCTCAAGGAGATCCGCAAGATCCATCTGGTCGAAGGAGACTTCCTCGACACCGGCCCCCGCTTCGTCGAGGACAATCCCCACCTGGTGGTCTCCCTCCTCTACCTCGACTTCGATCTGTACGAGCCCACCAAGAGGGCGCTGGAGCTGTTCCTGCCCCTCATGCCCGCGGGCGCCGTGCTCGCCTTCGACGAGCTGCACGTGGCCGAGTTCCCGGGGGAGACCCGGGCCGTCCTGGACACGGTCGGCCTCCGGCGACTGGCCCTCCGCCGCTTCCCGTTCACCTCGATCTCCTACGCCGTCCTCGACGACTCGCCGTACCCCTGACCTCCGCCACGACCGGGAGCGCGGGCCCGGACCCCTCGCGACCCGGCAGCTAGTCCAGATCCTGCCAGCTCCGCTCAAGTTGGCAGCCGCCGCCGACCGATAGACGAGGGTGCACCAGGTGCGCTTTCTCGACCTTCGCGCGGCCTCCGAGGAGCTGGCCGAGGAACTGCAGACGGCGGCGTCGCGGGTGGTCCGGAGCGGCTGGTACGTCCTCGGCCCCGAGGTCGAGCGGTTCGAGGCGGAGTTCGCGGCCTACGTCGGGGTCCGTCACTGCATCGGGGTGGGCAACGGTCTGGACGCCCTCCGCATCGCACTGGCCGCCATGGGGGTGGGTCCGGGCGACGAGGTGATCGTCCCGGCCAACACCTACATCGCCACCTGGCTGGCCGTTACCGCCGTCGGGGCCCGGCCGGTGCCGGTCGATGCCGACCTTGTTACCTGCAACCTCGACCCCGTTCTCGTCGCGGAGCGGATCACGCCCCGGACGAGGGCCATCATCCCCGTCCACCTCTACGGGCGTCCGGCCCCGATGGGGGAGATCAACGCCCTCGCCGCCCGCCACGGCCTGGCCGTGCTGGAGGACGCCGCCCAGGCCCACGGGGCGTCGCTCGACGGCACGAAGGTCGGTGGCCTGGGCCACGCCGCGGCGTGGAGCTTCTTCCCATCGAAGAATCTGGGAGCGCTCGGGGACGGCGGAGCCGTGACGACCGACGACGACGGCATGGCCGAGCGGGTCAGGATGCTGCGCAACTACGGCTCGCGGGTCAAGTACGTGCACGAGATACCCGGGGCGAACTCACGCCTGGACGAGCTCCAGGCGGCCGTGCTGTCCGTGAAGCTCCGCCACCTCGACGACTGGAACGGGCGCCGGGGGCGCGTGGCGGCCCGTTACCTCGAGGGTCTGGTCGGAGGTGACGTCATCCTGCCCGCCGGGCCATCTGGCTCCCAGCCCGTGTGGCATCTCTTCGTCGTCCGGGGCCAGGACCGCGACGGGTTGCAGCGCCATCTGGCCACGCGCGGAGTGGAGACGCTGATCCATTACCCCATCCCTCCGTACCGCCAGGGCGCCTACGCGGGCGCCCGGCCTCCGGGGGGGCCTCCGCTGCCCGTGAGCGACCGGCTGCACGCGACCGTGCTCAGCCTGCCCATGGGACCTCATCTCTCGGATGCCGACGTCGACCGGGTGATCGACGGCGTCGCCACCTTCGCCGCCCGGCCCGAGCGGGCCGCCGAGCAGATGCCCGCCCTGGCCGGGTCGGAGCGTGGTCGGCGTGGGTGAGCTCCTCGTCAGCGTTCTGGTCCCCGCCTACAAGGCCGAGGCCTTCATCGGGCCGTGCCTGCGGTCGGTGCTCGACCAGAGCTATCCGAACCTGGAGATCGTCGTGCTCGACGACTGCTCGCCGGACGCGACCTTCGAGGTGGCGGTGGAGTCACTGCGGGGCGTCCCGAATGCCACCGTCCGGCGCCATGACGTCAATCTGGGCCACCGCGACACCTTCCGCCAGCTGCTGGCCACGGCCCGCGGGTCATTGGTGAAGTTCGTCTGCAACGACGACCTGCTTGCTCCGCATGCGATCAGCCGCCTGGCGGGCGCCCTCATAGCCCACCCCGAGGCGGGCATCGCCACCTCGCGCCGCACCCCGATCGACGCGTCCGGGGCCGCGCTCCCGGTGGACCACCTGCCCCAACCGCCCTGCTCCGCCGACAGCCTGGTCGACGGGATGGCCGCCGGTAACGACCTGCTCTGTGGGCAGCGCAACTGGATCGGCGAGCCGACCACCGTGCTCTTCCGGCGTGAGCTGCTGCCGCTCGACGGCGTCTACGAGATCGGCGGCCGGGCCCCGGCCCGCAACATCGACGTCGTCTGGTGGCTCAAGATCCTCGCCCAGGGCCGGCTGGCCGTCATCAACGAGCACCTGAGCAGCTTCCGGCTCCACACCGACCAGATCAGCCGGACCACCAGCCGGGCCGAGCTGGTCCTGGCCTGGCAGGACATCATCCTGGGCGCCCGGAACCTCGGCTTCCTGGCCGAGGCCGACCAGGAGATCCTGGCGTGGGCCGCCTTCGCCCAGACGCTGCAGGCCAACGTCGACACCTTCGACGAGGCGGACCGGCACCGTTCCCTCGAGGTCATCCGATCGGTCGCGGCCCGGCTGGGAGAGCTGTGTCCGGCCTGACCGTGCGCCCCTTCGACGAGGGCTCCGACGACGAGGTCTGGGACCGGTTCGTGGCCGGGTCGGTCAACGGCACGTTCCTCCACACCCGGCGCTTCCTCTCATACCACGGGGCCCGCTTCGCCGACCGGTCCGTGCTGATCGAGGACGGCCAAGCGGGCGTGCGGGCGGTCATGCCCGCCGCCCTCGACCGCACCGACCGGTCGCTCGTCGTCAGCCACCCCGGCATCACCTTCGGCGGGGTGGTGCACGACGGCGCGCTGGCCGGCGAGGAGCTGGTCGAGGTGTTCGAGCTCATGGCCTCCCATTACCGCGCCGGAGGCGCCGAAACCCTGCGCTACAAGGCGGTGCCCCTGATCTTCCACCGGGCGCCGGCGGGCGGCGACCTGTACGCCCTCCATCGCCTCGGTGCCGTGCGCCAGCGGTGCGATCTGTCCTCCACAATCGACATCGATCACCGCCTGGCTTTGCGCGGCGGTCGCGGCAAGCGGGCCCGTACGGCCCGCAACCGGGGCGTCGAGGCCCGTTGGGGATGGGAGGCGGCGCCGGAGTTCTGGGTTCTCCTCGGCCGGGTCCTGGGCGAGCGCCACGGTGTGGCGCCGGTCCACGGCCTCGACGAGATGCTGCTGCTGGCCGGACGCTTCCCGGACGAGATGAGCCTCGTCACCACGTGGCTCGACGGCGAGATGGTGGCGGGCGGGGTGACGTTCTCCATGGCGCCGACGATGCATCTGCAGTACAGCGCCTCGTCTCCTGCGGGGCGCAAGGTCGGCGCCTACGACGTGATGGTCGAGGCCTGCGTGGCCGCGGCGGCCGGCTCCGGCCACCGTTGGTTCGACTTCGGCATCAGCACGGAGGACGAGGGCCGGATCCTCAACGCTGGACTGTTCGACTTCAAGGCGTCCTTCGGCGCCGGCTCTGTGGCCTTCGAGCACTACGAGGTGACCCTGTGACCACCAGCCTTGTCCCCGCCGCCGAGGGCGTGGCCGCCTGCCGCATGGTGGAGCTCCCCTCGGTCCGCTCCGAGGGTCTGGGCGAGCTCTCGTTCATCGAGGCCGAGCGGCACGTGCCGTTCGAGATCCGGCGCGTGTACTGCCTGTACGACGTACCCGCCGGCGGCCTCCGCGGCGGCCATGCCCACCTTCAGCTCCAGCAGCTGCTGGTGGCACTGTCCGGCAGCCTCGACGTCGTCGTCAACGACGGCCACAGCGAGGCCCGCTTCCGCCTGCTCCACCGGAACCAGGGCCTGTACCTGCCGAGGATGGTCTGGCGCGACCTCGAGAACTTCTCCGGGGGCGCGGTCTGCATGGTCCTCGCCTCCCAGCACTTCGACGAGTCGGACTACATCAGAAAGTGGGACGACTTCGCCTCCCTGGTCGAGGCGGGCACGCGGGCGTGACCCGCCCGGCCCTTCCGTTCGTGGTCGGGTGCGGCCGGTCGGGCACGACCCTTCTGGCCGCCATGCTCGACTCGCACCCCGACCTGGCCGTGCCGGCCGAGGCCGGCGGCCTGGTGCTCCAGTTCTGCCACGGCCTTCCTGTCGGCGCACGTCCTGACCGTCTCGAGTGGCCCGAGGTGGACCCGCCCGGCGACCCCTACGACGAGGCGGCGCTGCGGTCCCTGGTCGACGAGCTATCCGGCTGCTGGCGGTACCGGGCGTGGGGCCTCGACCCGGAGGCAGTGGTCGGCACCGCCCGCTCGACCGGTGCGGCCAGCAGGGTGGATGTCGTCAGGGCGGCCTACGCCGCCTACGCCGAGGCCCAGGGCAAGACCCGCTCCGGGGACAAGACGCCGGCCCACGGCCTCCACATGGGCCGCCTGGCCGAGCTGCTCCCCGAAGCCGTCTTCGTGCACGCCATCCGGGACGGGCGCGACGTGGCTCTGTCGATCATGGACATGTCGTGGGGGCCGGACGACGGGGCCGGTGCCGCCCTTCACTGGGCCGACCGGGTGACCCGCATCCGCACCGCCGGCCGGTCGCTCGGCCCGTCGCGCTACCTCGAGGTTCGCTACGAGGATCTCCTGGACGACCCCCAGGGCGTCCTGATGGGGATCTGCGCCCACGCCGGCCTGAGCTACGACCCGGCCATGCTCGACCACACCGCGGCGGCGGGCCGACAGCTGGCCATGAGCGGGGCACCCGACGAGGACCGGAACCTGGCCAGGCCCCTCACGCCGGGACTGCGTGACTGGCGCGCCCAGATGGACCCGGCCGATATCGCCGCCTTCGACGCGGTGGCCGGACCGCTGCTGGCCGAGCTCGGCTACCCGGACGAAGCGGTGCACGACCACCGCGCCGCGTCCGCCGGCCGGCGCCGGGCCGAACTGGCCCTGGCCACGTCGGCGGGACGGCCGGCCGAGGCGTGGTAGGGATCTCTATGGCAGGGCCGGCCACCAAGCTCGAGCGCATCAGCCGGTACGCCTCGGTCTACGAGGCCGACTACCGGTTCGAAGCGGTGCTGGTGGCCGCCCGCCAGCGAACGGTCCTCGAGCATCTCACCCGCTGGCAGCCCCGGGTCGTCGTCGAGGCCGGTTGTGGGGACGACCTTCTCTTCAGCCGGGCCGACCAGGCCGGGGTCCCCTTCGACCGATGGGTCATCGTCGAGCCGAGCCCCCGCTTCGCCGAGGTGGCCGAAGCCCATGCCGCCGGGACGGGGGGCCGGATCGTGGTGATCCGGTCCTTCCTCGAGGACGCCGTGGAGGACGTGGTCGCGGCCTGCCCCCGGCCGGCCGACGTGGTCCTCTGCTCCAGCGTCCTGCACGAGGTGGCCGATCCTCGGACATTCCTGGACGCGGCCCGCCGGATGCTGGCGGCGGACGGGCGGGCCTACATCGACGTCCCGAACGCCCGGTCACTCCACCGGCGGCTGGCCCGGGCCATGGGTCTGATCGCCGACGAGACAGAGCTGAGCGCCCGCAACCTGACCTTCGAGCAGGACCGCGTGTACGACGCCTGCTCGCTCCGCCACGAGATCGAAGGCTCCGGCCTGCAGGTGCTCGAGGAGGGCGGTCACTTCATCAAGCCCTTCACCCACGGTCAGATGGAGCAACTCGGCTTCGCCGACGAGCGGATGGTCGAAGGGCTGCGGATCCTCGGTCAGGAGCTGCCCGACCTGGCGGCCGAGATCTTCTGCGTGGCGGAGCCGGGGGCCTGACGCTTCCGTAGAATGCCCCTGACGAAGGGGGTCGCGGTGCACGATCTGGTCGTCCGCGGAGGTCTGGTGGTCGACGGCACGGGGGGTCCGCCACGCCCGGCCGACGTGGCCGTCGCCAAAGGGGTAATCGCCGCGATCGGAGCCGATACCGGTCCGGGGGCGGAGGAGATCGACGCCAGCGGCAAGGTCGTCACCCCCGGATTCGTCGACATCCACACCCACTACGACGGCCAGGCCTCGTGGGACCCGACGCTCGCACCGACCAGTTGGCACGGGGTGACGACACTCGTCATGGGCAACTGTGGCGTGGGCTTCGCCCCCGCCCGGCCCGAACGCCGGGAGTGGCTGATCGGCCTGATGGAGGGCGTGGAGGACATTCCCGGTTCGGCTCTCTCCGACGGGATGCGCTGGGGGTGGGAGAGCTTCCCGGAGTTCCTCGACTTTCTCGAGGAGACGCCCCGGGCGGTCGACGTGGCGGCGCTGGTGCCCCACGGCGCGGTGCGGGCCTATGTGATGGGGGAGCGCGGCGCCCGCAACCAGCCCGCCGGACCCGAGGACGTGGCCGAGATGGCGCGCATCGTCCAGGAGGCCACCGAGGCTGGAGCCGTCGGGCTCTCAACGTCCCGCACGATCGTGCACCGGGCGGTCGACGGTGAGCCGGTACCGGGCACCTATGCCGCCGAGGAGGAGCTCTTCGGCCTGGGGCGGGCGCTCGCCCGCGCCGGCCGGGGCGTGTTCGAGCTGGCCCCGGCGGGGATCCAGGGAGAGGACCTGTCCGCTCCCGACCGCGAGTTCGACTGGATGCGCCGGTTGGCCGAGGAGACCGAGAGGCCGGTGTCCTACGGGTTTGTCCAGCACGACCTGGCCCCCGACGACTGGAAGCGGCTGCTCGACCTGGCGGGCCAGGCGTTCGACGCCGGCATCCCGCTGCGGCCCCAGGTGACGGGCCGGCCCATCGGGCTGCTGATGGGCCTGCAGACCTTCCATCCCCTCTCCAGCCGCCCGACGTTCATGGCGCTGGCCCGTCTGCCCCTCGACGAGATGGTGGCCCGCCTCCATGATCCCGACGTGCGCCGCCAGGCGCTGGCCGAGGAGCCGACGGTGCAGATGCCGGCGTACATCTCGCTCGCCTTCGACCGCATCTTCGAGCTCGGGGATCCGCCGGACTACGAGCCGGAGGCGGAGCAGAGTGTCGCCGCCCGCGCCGCCCGGGACGGGATCGATGCCGCCGAGCTCTTCTACGACCTCCTGCTCGGTCGGGACGGCCGGGAGCTTCTGATGCGCCCTCTGCTCGGTTATTCCGACTTCACCCTCGAGCCCCTGCGGGAGATGCTTCTCCACCCGGCCACGGCGCTCGGCATCGGGGACGGCGGCGCCCATGTGCGCGCCATCTGCGACGCCAGCACACCCACGTTCATGCTCACCCATTGGGTCCGTGACCGGTCGCGAGGCCCGCGAATCCCGATCGAGACGGTGATCAGGAAGATGACTGCCGACAACGCCGAGCTCTATGGCATGACCGACCGTGGCGTGCTCGAGCCGGGCCGCCGCGCCGACATCAACGTCGTCGATCTCGAGAACCTGCGGCTCGAGCCGCCTGAGTTCGTACGGGACCTGCCTGGAGGCGCCGGCCGCCTGGTGCAACGGGCGCGCGGGTATGCCGCCACCCTCGTGGCCGGACAGACGACCCGCCGGCACGACGCCGACACCGGTGCCCGTCCCGGCCGGCTGGTGAGGTCGGGATCGTGATCACCGACCCGGCCACTGGTGACGGCGCAGCTCCCGACACCCTGCTCCCGTCCGACCCCACCCTTGACGACGCGCCGAACGAGTTGTCCGAGGGCGCCATCACGCCGGGGGTCACCCCGGTGCTGATACCCACGTATCGGTACACGTCGGCCGACTTCGCGGCGCGCGAGAACGAGCGGTTGTGGCCCCGCGTCTGGCAGCTGGCCTGCTCGGTCGACCACGTGCGCCATCCGGGTGACTGGTACGAGTACCGGGCCGGCTGGCTGTCGGCTGTCATCGTCCGGGGTGAGGACGGGGAGCTGCGCGCCTTCCAGAACGCGTGCCGCCACCGCGGGAACACCATCTGCCAGGGCGCGGGCCAGGGGCTCACCGCCCTGCGCTGCCCGTTCCACCACTGGACCTGGGACCTGGCCGGACGGCTGCGCGAGGTACCCGACCGGCGGGGATTCGGACCTGGCCTCACCGGCGAGGAGTACGGGCTTCTGCCCGTCCGGGTCGGAGCCTGGGGGCCGATGGTGTTCGTCAGCTTCGCGTCGGAAGGACCGTCGCTCGGCGAGTTCCTCGAGGGGATTCCCGAGGACGCGGCCTGGGCCCGCCTGGACGGCTTCCACTGTGTGGCCATGACCCACACCCCGGTCGACAGCAACTGGAAGGTGGTCACCGAGGGCTTC
Organism: Acidimicrobiales bacterium; assembly: GCA_036273495.1. Classification (NCBI taxonomy): domain Bacteria; kingdom Bacillati; phylum Actinomycetota; class Acidimicrobiia; order Acidimicrobiales; species Acidimicrobiales bacterium. The sequence goes on from DASUHN010000076.1 coordinate 9,083, forward strand.
TCGGAGACGTACCACGTCCAGGGCATCCACCCCGAGATGCTGGGCTCGATCGACGACGTGCACGCCCCGCAGCGACTGTGGGGACTCCACGGCGCGTCGTATCAGAACTACGGAGTGTCGAGCCCCCGGGTGCGCAACGCCACCGACCAGTCGGTGTGGGACTCGTTCCGCGTGACCCAGGGCAACCGTATGGGCGTGGACATGACTCCCGGCCCGGCGCCCGAGGTGCCGGCCGGCCAGACCATGGCCGACGTGATCGCCGAGAGGATCCGGCGCCACCAGGCGGCGCTGGGGGTCGACATCTCGGACTTCGGCACGAACCAGCTCCTCCGCCTCTCGCAGTACAACCTGTTCCCCAACACGACGGTGCTCGTCTGGGGCGGCGACATGCTGAACGTGCTGCAGGCCCGGCCCGGGCCCACCCCCGATCGCTCCGAGCTGGTCATGTTCCTCTTCTACCGCCGCCCGGCGGAGGCCGAGCCGGCCCGTCCCGTGGAGCTCCAGGTCGGCGACGACGCCAAC
>DASUHN010000077.1 GCA_036273495.1 Acidimicrobiales bacterium
AAGCAGGTACAGACGCTCCTCGGCCACTCGAGCGCCGTCATCACCCTGCGGACCTACGCCCACCTATGGCCGGGTGACGACGACAAAGCGCGTGCCATCATCGAGGGCGTTCTCGACGGCTTGCGGACTACACGCGGACTAGAGGCCCTTCCCGGACAGGAAAGCCCAGGTCAGGGCCTATAAACGGCCGCCTAACCCTTCTTGGTCTCCCAGAAGATCTTGTCGATCTCGGCGATCTCGTCCAGCAGCCGCTGACCGACCTTCACGTCGACCGTCTTCTTGGAGTCCCCGGCGGACTTGGTGGCCTTCCAGAACAGCTCGTGCAGCTGCGGGTGCTTCTTCAGGTGGTCGGGCTTGAAGTAGTCGGTCCAGAGCACCCAGAGGTGGTGCTTGACCAGATCAGCCCGCTCTTCCTTGATCTGGATGGCGCGGGTGCGGAACTCGGCGTCGTCGTTCGCGCCGTACTTCTCCATGATGGCCTTCACCGACTCCGCCTCGATGCGCGCCTGGGCGGGGTCGTAGATGCCGCAGGGCAGGTCACAGTGGGCGTGGGCCACCTGAGGGGCCTTCAGGAGATCGGCTACGCCGAGGAGACGGGAAGCGATGCGCATGTCACTCCTTAATGTCGAGCGGGCTCGGATCGGGGTGCGTCGATTGACGGCGTTGCGTTCGCGCACCTTAGTCCTGGTGCTGGTGGCCGCCGCCGGGGCCGTCCTGGGGGGCCAGCGGTTCCTCCGCCTGGAGGTGGAGGGGGACAGCATGCGACCCACGCTGCAGCCCGGGGACCGGGTGCTCGTGCTGCGGACCGCTCACCTGCGTCCGGGTCAGTTGGCGGCGGTGCGCGACCCCCGTGACCGGCGACGGGTGGTCGTGAAGAGGGTCGCGGCCGGCTCGGCCGTCAGCGGCTGGCGGGTCCTCGGGGACAACCCGGCGCAGAGCACCGACAGCAGGGTGTTCGGAGCGGTGCCCCACGACCTCGTGGTCGGACGCGTCTTCTACCGCTATCACCCCCCGGAACGCGCCGGTCGCCCAGGTCCAGGGCGGTAGCATCGACTTCGAGATGTCAAACGAATCCGCCGAGCTCCAGCGCCTCCTGGCCCCGTCCTTCCTCGACGGGCTGGAAACCCGCTCGCTGGACGATCTCCGTTCGGCCCGGGGTGAGCTGCAGGAAGCCGAGGACGCCGTCTCCTACGTGCGCCGGGTCGTGCAGGGCCGCCTCGACATCGTCGGAGCGGAGCGTGAGCGGCGCTCGGGCCCGGCCGCCGGCGGTTCGGGCTCGTCCGGGGAGGAGCACGGCTCGATCGTCGAGGACCTGCCGGGCATCCTGGCCGACCCCGCCCACTCGGGGCGCGGCGCCGGCCCGGGCCGGCTGCCGATGCACATCGCACCCGGTGCGGGTGCGGACGCGCTGGTCGCCGAGGTCGACCGCGTGGTCGACCCCAACCGGCTGATGGAGCTCGACAGCATCTCCGACGCCGAGCTCGGCTCCCTCACCGATGCGCTGGCGTCGATCGAGCGGCAGCTGTCGGACCAACGTCACCAGTTGCACCTGAGGCTGGACGCCCTGCAGGCGGAGATGGTGCGTCGCTACCGCAGCGGAGAGGCCAACGTCGACAATCTCCTGCGGTGACCTGACGTTCGAACAGTGACCGGGGATCCCGATCGGCGGCGGGAGCTGGGAGGCTTCATCAGGGAACGGCGCAGCGAGTCGCGCCTGTCGCTGCGGCGGCTGTCCCAGCTGGCCGGAGTGTCCAACCCCTACCTCAGCCAGATCGAACGGGGCCTGCGCAAGCCGTCGGCTGAGATCCTCCAGCAGATCGCCCGCGCCCTGGAGGTCTCCGCCGAGAGCATGTACGTGAGGGCGGGCATCCTCGACGAGAGCGCCATGGAGCTCGGCCCCGCCATCCGGCGCGATCCCCATCTCACCGACCCGCAGAAGGACGAGCTGGAGCGGATCTACTCCGGCTACGTCGAAGCCAATCGCGCGTCAGGCCAGGAGCCGGGAGCCACGGGTTAGCGCCGGCCCCGCCCGGTAGGGTGTCGCGGCCATGACGTCCCTGGCCGTGCTCTCGATGCACACCTCCCCGCTGGCCCAACCGGGGACCGGGGACGGCGGCGGGATGAACGTCTACGTCCGGGAGCTGTGCACGGCGCTGGCCCGGTCGGGAGCGCAGTGCGACGTGTTCACCCGCTCCTGGGCGCCCGAGCTGCCGTCTGTGCTGCCCGTGGAGCCCGGGATCCGGGTGCACCACGTCCAGGCCGGACCGGAGGCGCCGGTCGGCAAGCACGAGCTGGCGGCGCTGGTCCCCGAGTTCGCCGACGCCGTGGCCCGCCGGCTGGACGAGGGGCCCTGGGGACCCGGTCCCCCCGGCGTCGACGCCATCCACGCCCACTACTGGCTGTCCGGCGCGGCCGGGCACATCCTCAAGCACCGGCTGGACCTGCCTCTCGTGTCCACCTTCCACACCCTGGAGCGGGTGAAGGCGGCGTCGGGCGCGTCCGACGGGGCCGACGACCCGGCCCGACAGCGCACCGAAGTCGACATCATCGGCTGTTCCGACGCCGTGGTCGCCTCCAACGACGAGGAGGCCCGCCAGCTGATCTCGCTCTACGGCGCCCCCCCCGAGCGGGTGCGCGTGGTCCCCCCGGGGGTGGACCACGCCTTCTTCGCCCCCGGGGAGCGCACCCAGGCCCGCCGGGCCCTCGGGCTGCCCGAGCAGGGTCGGATGCTGCTGTTCCTGGGCCGGATCCAGCCGCTCAAGGGTGCCGACCTGGCGGTGGGGGCGCTGGCCGAGCTGCAGGGTCTCCCCGACGTCTTCCTGGTGTTGGCGGGGGGGCCGAGCGGGCCGTCCGGGGCGGACGAGGTGGCGCGCATCCGGGCCCAGGTGACAGCGGCCGGTCTCGAGCGGCGGGTCTTCTGGTTCCCGCCCCAGCCCCACGAGCTCGTCTCGACCTTCTGCCGGGCCGCCGACGTCTGCCTGGTGCCGAGCCGCACCGAGTCGTTCGGGCTGGTGGCGCTGGAGGCGGCGGCGTGCGGGGTGCCGGTGGTCGCCAGCGCCGTCGACGGCCTGCGCTGCGTCGTCGACCACGGCCAGACCGGCCTGCTCGTGCCCGAGCGGTCGGCGCCGGCGTTCGCCGCCGCCGTGGCGTCGCTCCTGGTCGACCCCGTCCGGGTGGAGCGGATGGGCGCCCACGGAGCAGCGCGGGCGGCCGGGTACACGTGGCGGGCGGCGGCCCAGGGCATGAAGGATCTGCAGGCCGACCTGGCCGACCGGCGCCTGGTCGAGTGCCGCTGACCGGCGCCTGCGGACCGGGGGCGGGGCGCCCGGTGGGGGCCGGCGCGGGTGGGCCGGCGGCGTCACCCGAGGTTGCAGAATTCCCCGATTTTCCGGGACTTTTTGGCGGTTTCCCTTGCCGCCGTCACAGGCCGGGGTTACCGTGCAGACGGGTGCGGCCCGAGGTGCGGAACGGCCCTCTCGTTCGGGGAAGTACGGGAGGACGCCGGGAGGTTCCTCGGGCCGATCCGCGTCCCGGACCCTCCTCTGAGCCGGTCCTCCTAGCCTGAGTGCCGTGGCGCCGGAGCTGGTCGTGGTCGGGGGCGGTCGGATGGGGGAGGCCCTGGTGCGGGGGCTGCTGGCCGCCGGTTGGGAGGCCGGTCGCGTCGCCGTCGTCGAGGTGTCCGCCGAGCGGCGCAAGGAGCTGGCGGAGTCCCGACCCGACGTCCAGGTCGTCGGGGAGGTGGCCGCCGCCCCGGCCCCGGCGGCGGTGGTGGCGGTCAAGCCGGCGGATGTCGAGCCGGCGGTCCGGGCCCTGGCCGAGGCAGGCACGGGCCGGGTCCTGTCGATCGCCGCCGGCGTCACCACCTCGCGGATCGAGGGGTGGGCCGGACCGGGAGTGGCGGTGGTCCGGGCCATGCCCAACACCCCTGCGCTGGTGGGGGCGGGCGCCAGCGCGGTGGCCGCCGGGGCGTCGGCCGGGCCCGAGGACGAGGAGTGGGCTGCCGCCATCCTCTCCGCCACCGGGCGGGTGGTGCGCCTGCCCGAGCGCCTCCTGGACGCGGTGACCGGTCTGTCCGGCTCCGGGCCCGCCTACGTCTTCCTCGTGGCCGAAGCGCTGATCGACGCCGGCGTCGCTGCCGGTCTGCCCCGGGACGCCAGCACGACGCTGACCATCCAGACCCTCCTCGGGGCGGCCCGCCTCCTCGATGAGTCCGGCCAGGGCCCGGAGGCGCTGCGCGCCGCGGTCACCTCGCCCGGGGGCACGACCGCCGCCGGCCTGCGGGTGCTCGAGTCCCGGGCCGTGCGATCGGCCCTGATCGACGCCGTGGCCGCCGCCACCGACCGCTCCCGGGAGCTGGGCGGGGCCTAGCCGGAGCCGGAGGGGGCACTCGTGCGGGCCCGAGGGGGGACCCCCGGCCCCCCCAAAACACAAAATGCCTTGCCGTATATGAAAATTCACATATGGCAGCCCGAATCCCACCCTGTGCTGTCACGTGGGCGCCCTGCGGATGATCTTCCGCCCGGGATGGTGGACTCACCGCGGCCGGACGGGCACTCTGCGGGCGATCGGGCCGGTCGTACTCGAAAGCACTCATACGGCAGGAAAAAAGCATTTCGCGGAGGGGTGGGAGGACTCTCCAAGGGCCCTCGCCGCCCGTCAGCGGCCCTCCGTCCCCCCTCGGTCCCCCCTCCGTCACCACTTCCCACACTGGCCCCATTGGCGTACAGTCCGTCTGGGCGGAGAGGGGTGATTCCACTGTCGCAACTCAACTACGCGAGGGCCCGCTTCCTCACCGTTGGTGAGGTGGCGGAGATGCTGCGCGTCTCCAGCATGACCGTCTACCGGCTCATCAATTCCGGTGAGCTCCCGGCCGTTCGGATCGGCAAGTCCTTCCGGCTCCGGGAAGAGGACGTCGACAAGTACCTGGCCGATCGCTACACGGAGGCCGGCTGAGCGACGCAGTCGCAGGCGGGGGCGGCCCGGAGCCGCCGCCCGCACCGGTCCTCACCTTCATCTCCGACTACGGGCGCGCCGACGAGTTCGTCGGGGTGGTCCACTCCGTGGTCCTCTCGCTGTGCCGGCGGGCCCGCATCATCGACCTGAGCCACGAGGTGCCGGCCCACGACGTGCGGGCCGGGGCGGCCATGCTCCGGAGGGCGGCCCCCTACCTCGTGCCCGGGGTGATCCTGGCCGTGGTCGACCCCGGCGTCGGGGGGAAGCGGCGGCGGGTTGTCCTCGACTGCGGCCGCTGGCAGCTGGTCGGGCCGGACAACGGGCTGCTCGTGGCGGCGGCAGGGATGCTCGGCGGGATCCGCCGGGCGGTGGAGGCGACCGATCCCGGGTGGTGGCTGCCCCGGCCGGCCATGACCTTCGACGGACGGGACATCTTCGGGCCGCTGGCCGCCCACCTGTGCCTCGGCGTGGACGCCGAGCGGTTAGGGCCCCGCATCGATCCCGGGGGGTTGGAGCGCTTCCCGGACCCGGTCGTGGGCCGGACCGCCGAGGGGGCCCTGCTCTGCGAGGTCGACAGCGTCGACCGGTTCGGGAACGTGGGCCTGACTGCCCGTCCGCCGGACCTGCCCGGCTCGGAGACGGGAGAGCTCTCGGTCCGGACGGGGGCGGGCGGGACCAACCATCCGGCGCGGAGGGTGATGTCGCTCGCGGAGCTCGGGGCCGACGAGCTCGGGGTACTGACCGACTCGACCGGTCACCTGGCGCTGGTGCTCGACCGGGCCCAGGCGGCGACGCGGTTAGCCGTGTCCCCCGGCGACCGGATAGAGATAGGCCCGTGGCCCCCGGTGAGCAGGTAGAGATACGCCCGTGGGTGGCGCCGAGCGGGTAGAGATGGGCCGGTGAACCTGGCGGAGATCATCGAGGGCCATCCCGCCGAGGCCCCGGCCCTGGTGGCACCCGACCGGACCCTCACCTACGGCCAGCTGCGCGCCGAGGTGGCGGCCGCCCGGGGCGGCCTGGTGCGCCTCGGGGTGGGGCCCGACGACCGGGTGGCCATCGTGCTGCCCAACGGATGGCCGTTCGTCGTCGCCTACCTGGCCGTCCTCGGGGTGGGAGCGGTGGCGGTACCGGTCGACCCGTCGATGCCGGCGCCGGCCCAGGAGATCGACCTGGTCCGGGCCAAGGTGGCGATCGCCGGGCCGGCGGCGGAGGGAGTGGTCCGCGAGGTGGCCGAGGGGCGGAGCGAGTCCACCCGGCTCGTCGTCGTCGGCGACATCTCCGGCCTGCTCGAGGCCGACCCGATCCCGTTCGTCGACCGCCACCCCGAGGACCTGGCCCTCATGGTCTTCACCGCCGGCACGGCCGGGCCGGCCAAGGCGGCGATGCTGACCCACGGGAGCCTGCGGGCCAACCTCGACCAGGTCCAGCAGCACCCGGGCCGGGCCCTGGTGCCGAACGACATCTCCTACGGCGTCCTTCCGTTCTTCCACGTCTTCGGCATCAACGTGGTTCTCGGGCTGTCCCTCCTGGCCGGCGCCTCGGTGGTGCTGGTCGAGCGGTTCGACGCCCGGGCCGCGCTGGCGACCATCCAGCAGCGCCGGGTCACGATCCTGGCCGGGGCCCCGCCGATGTTCGGGGCGATGGCGGCGGCTTCGCCCGGGGAGGGTTCCGGCCGGGAGGACCGGTCGGACCAGGAGGACGGCGGGGAGCTGGCCAGCGTCCGGCTGGCCGTGTCGGGCGCATCGGCGCTGCCCGCCGAGGTGGCGGCGGCGTTCGAGCAGCGGTTCGGGCTGCCGCTCTGGCAGGGCTACGGCCTGACCGAGGCCAGCCCGGTCGTGACTTCCTCGGTGATCGGGGGGGTGCCCAAGCCGGGGTCGGTCGGGGTGCCCCTGCCGGGCATCAAGCTGCGCCTCGTCGACGAGTCCGGGGAGGACGCCCTCGTGTCCGACCCCGGCGAGCTGTGGGTCAAGGGCCCCAACGTGTTCGCCGGGTACTGGGAGGACCCCGACGCCACCGGCGCCGTGCTCACCGACGGGTGGCTGCACACCGGGGACGTGGCGGTGGTCGACGACGACGGCTACGTCTACCTCGTCGACCGGCTGAAGGACATCGTGATCGTGTCCGGCTTCAACGTGTACCCGGCCGAGGTGGAAGACGTGCTGCGGGACGACCCGCGCGTGGACGAGGTGGCCGTGGTGGGCGTCGCCGATCCGCACACCGGTGAGGCGGTGCGGGCCTACGTCGTGGCCTCCCCGGAGGCGGCGGGCGACCCCGACCTGGTCGGGGGCCTGGCGGCCCGGTGCCGGGGCCACCTCGCCCCCTACGAGTGCCCGGCCAGCATCGAGATCGTCGACTCGCTGCCCCACGGCCTCGGGGGCAAGCTGCTGCGCCGGGCGCTGCGCCAGGGCTCGACCGGCACCTGACGGCCGTGGGGCCGGGGCCCCACGGCACGCGGCGGGCGTGGTCGCCGGGACCCGGGTGCCCGTCGGCATCCGAATTGTGAAAGGAAGCACGAGACAGCGGTAGCCTGGAGGCGATGCCCGCCAGGAACGGCCGGACCCGCATCCCGGAGGCCACCGTCAGCCGCCTGCCGGTATACCTGCGGGCCCTGCTCGAGCTGGTGGGGGAGCAGGTGCCGACGGTCTCGTCGGAGCGCCTGGCCGAGCTGTCGGGCGTGAACGCCGCCAAGGTCCGCAAGGACCTCTCCTACCTCGGCTCCTACGGGACCCGGGGCGTCGGCTACGACGTCACCTTCCTGGTGGACCAGGTCGGCCGGGAGCTGGGCATGACCCGGGACTGGCCGGTCGTGATCGTCGGGCTCGGGAACCTGGGCCGGGCCCTCGCCAACTACCGGGGCTTCTCGACGCGCGGCTTCCGGGTGGCGGCGCTGCTCGACACCGAGCCGAGCCTGATCGGGGAGCAGGTCGGGGACCGGCGGGTGCGCCACCTCGACGAGCTGGAGGCGGCGGTGGCCGAGGAGGGGGCGGCGGTGGGGATCATCGCCACCCCGGCGTCGTCGGCCCAGGAGGTCGCCGACCGGCTGGTCCGGGCGGGGGTGACGGCAATCTTGAACTTCGCCCCGGTCGTGCTGTCCGTGCCCGACCACGTCTCGCTCCGCAAGGTCGACCTGGCCATCGAGCTGCAGATCCTGACCTTCTACCAGAACCAGCAGAACCGCCTTTGCCCCACGGTTACCCCGTCACTCTGATCGTCGAGGCCCGCCCGTGCCTGGTGGTGGGGGGCGGCCCGGTGGCGGCGCGCAAGGCCACCGCCCTCCTCGAATGCGGCGCCCATGTGCGAGTCGTGGCGGACCGCGTGGGCCCGGAGATCAGGTCCCTGGCTGTCGACTGGGAGGAGCGCCCCTACCGGGCCGGCGAGGCCGGCCGCTACTGGCTGGTGACCACCGCCACCGACCAGCCCGAGGTGAGCCGGGAGGTCGCCGCCGACGCCGAGGCGGCCGGCGTGCTCATCAACGCCGCCGACGATGCCGAGCGGTGCTCGTTCTTCCTGCCGGCGGTGGCCCGGCGGGGCCGGGTCTCGGTGGCGGTGTCGACGGACGGGGCCAGCCCGGCGCTGGCCCGGTGGCTGCGGGACCGCCTGGCCGTCGACTGCGTGGGCCCGGAGTACGGCGTGCTCGCCGACCTGCTGGCCGAGCGCCGGGATGAGATCCACGCCGACGGGCGTTCCACCGAAAGCGTCGACTGGCGGGCGGCTCTGGACTCCGACATGCTCGAATTGGTCCGGGCCGGCCGCGTGGACCAGGCAAGGGAGCGGATCCAGGAATGTCTGTCGTAGTCGTCGGGCTCAACAGAACGGTCCCCCTCCGCCTGCTCGAGCGGATGATGGTCACCGACGCCACCCTGCCCAAGGCCCTCCATGACCTCGGGGGTCGCACCCACCTGGCCGAGGCGGTCGTGCTGTCCACGTGCATGCGCACGGAGGTGTACGCCGAGGCGGAGAAGTTCCACGGCGCCATCGGGGACATCCGCAACTTCCTGGCCGAGATGTCGGGCGCCTCCCCCGAGAGCTTCAGTGACCACCTCTACACGTACTACGAGGACGCGGCGGTGGCCCACCTGTTCGAGGTGGCGGCCGGGCTGGACTCGGCGGTGGTCGGGGAGGGGGAGATCCTCGGCCAGGTCCGGGACGCGTGGGAGCGGGCGCGCGAGGAGGGGGCGGCCGGGCCGGCCCTCGGCAACCTCTTCCGCCACGCCATCGAGGTCGGCAAGCGGGCCCGGACCGAGACCGCCATCTCCCGGGGGGTGACCTCGGTGTCCCAGGCGGCGGTGGCCATGGCCGCCGACGTGCTGTGGGGCCTGTCCGGTCGCACCGTGCTGGTGGTCGGGGCCGGGGACATGGGCCGGGGGATGGCCGTGGCCCTGGCCGGGCGCGGGGTCGAGCGGGTCCTGGTCGCCAGCCGGAGCGAGGCCCGGGCCGCCGAGGTGGTCGCCGAGCTGCCGACCGAGGCCGGGGTGATCGACCTGTCCGACGTGCCCGACCAGCTCCGTTCCGTCGACCTGGTGCTCACCGGCACGGCGGCCTCGGGTCTGGTCTTCGGCGCCGAGGAGGTGGCGGCGGCCCTGGCCGAGCGGGCCGGCCGGCGCCTCCTGATGGTCGACATCGCCGTGCCGCGCGACGTCGACCCCGCCGTCCGGGAGCTGCCCGGGGTCACCCTGCTCGACATGGAGGACCTGGTGTCCTTCGCCGAGGCGGGGATGTCGGGCCGCAAGGCCGAGGTGACCCGGGTGCGGGAGATCATCGAGGAGGAGGTCCGCCGCTACGGGGAGCTCTCCACCGCCCGCACCGTGGCCCCGGTGGTGGCCGCCCTCCACGACCGGGCCGAGGCCCTGCGGGCCGCCGAGCTGGACCGGATGTCGGGCCGGTTGAGCTCGCTCGACGAGCGCCAGCGGCGGGCGGTCGAGACCCTCACGCGGGGCCTGGTGGCCAAGCTGCTCCACGACCCGACGGTCAGGTTGAAGGAGGAGGCGGGGACGCCACGCGGGGAGCGGCTGGCCGAAGCCCTGCGCACGCTCTTCGACATCTGAGGTGGTGAGGCTGCGCATCGCCACCCGGGGGAGCGCCCTGGCGCTGTGGCAGGCCCGGCACGTGGCGGCGCTGCTCCGCCAGGCCGCCCGGGAGGAACCCGGCGGGACCGCCGGCGGGGACGTCGAGATCGACGAGGTCGTGGTCCGCACGACCGGCGACGTTCGGCGCGACGTCCCGATCCACGAGATGGGCGGCCAGGGGGTGTTCGTGAAGGAGGTCCAGACCGCCGTCCTCGACGGCCGGGCCGACCTGGCCGTGCACTCGGCCAAGGACCTGCCGCCCCGCCCCGCCCCCGGCCTGGTCCTGGCCGCGGTCCCGGTCCGGGCCGACCCCCGCGACGCCCTGGTCGGGGCGGCGCTGGCCGATCTGCCGGCGGGGGCCCGGGTGGCGACGGGGTCGGTCCGCCGGCGGGCCCAGCTGGCGTGGCTGCGGCCCGACCTCACCTTCGTGGGGCTCCGGGGCAACATCGGCACCCGGATCGAGCGGGTGGGGGCCGAGGGGGCCGACCGGGTCGACGCCGTGGTCGTGGCCGCCGCCGCCCTGGAACGCCTAGACCTGGCGGACCGGGCGGCGGAGGTCCTCCCCGTGTCGGCGCTGCTGCCTCAGGTGGGCCAGGGCGCCCTGGCCGTCGAGTGCGCCGAGGACGCCAGGGGCTCCGGGGACCACGCCGAGCTGCTGCGCCTGCTGGCCCGCATCGAGGACCCCGGATCGCGGCGGGAGGTCGACGCCGAACGGGCCTTCCTCGACACCCTGGGCGGCGGGTGCGAGCTGCCAGTCGGCGCCCTGGCCCGGGCGGCGGCCGACGGGCGCACCCTGTCGATGGAGGTGATGCTGGCCAGCCTCGACGGGCGCATCGTGGCCCGCCACCGCTGCGAGGGCCCGGCGGGCCGGCCCGAGGAGTTGGGCCGCTCGGCGGCCGGGACCCTCCCGGCGTGGAGCGGCACGGGAACGTGACCGTCTACCTGGTCGGGGCCGGGCCCGGGGACCCGGGGCTGATCACCGTCCGGGGCGCCGAGGTCCTGGGGCGCGCCGACGTGGTCGTCTACGACCGGCTGGCCGACCCCCGCCTCCTGGAGCTGGCGCCGCCGGGGGCCGAGCGGGTCGACGTCGGCAAGCGCCCCGGCGGCCCGGTGGACCAGGAATCGATCAACGCCCTGCTGGTCGGGCGGGGCCGCACGGGGCAGGTGGTCGTCCGGCTCAAGGGGGGGGACCCCTTCGTGTTCGGCCGCGGCGGCGAGGAGGCCGCCGCCCTCGCCGCCGCATCCATCCCCTTCGAGGTGGTGCCGGGAGTGAGCGCGGCGGTGGCCGTCCCCGCCTACGCCGGCATCCCGGTGACCCACCGGGGCCTGTCCGCGTCGCTCACGGTGGTGACCGGGCACAGCCGTAACGACCCCGACCCCGAACCGGACTGGGACCTGCTGGCCCGCTCCGGCGGGACCCTGGTGGTGCTGATGGGCGTGGCCCACCGGGACCGGGTGGCCGACCGGCTTATGGCCGGAGGCCTCCGCCCCGACACCCCGGTGGCGGCGGTGATGTGGGGCACCCGCCCCGAGCAGCGCACCGTGCGCACCACCCTGGCCGGGTTGGCCGGGGCGGACGTCGAGCCCCCCGCCACCCTCGTCATCGGGGCCGTGGCCGCTCTCGACCTGTCGTGGTACGAGCGCCGGCCCCTGCTCGGCCGACGGGTGGTCGTGACCCGGACGGCGGAGCAGGCCGGTGAGCTGTCGGCCCGGCTGGCCGAGGCGGGGGCCGAGGTGGTCGAGGTCGCGACCCTGGCCGTCGCCGACCCGGGGGACGGCAGCGAGGGACTGGTGGCGGCAGCGGGCCGCCTCGCCCGGTTCGACTGGGTGGTGCTCACCTCGGCCAACGCCGTGGAGCGGGTGTTCGCCCACCTCCACGACGCCCGCGACCTGGGCCCGGCCCGGGTGGCGGCGGTCGGGCCGGCCACCGCCGCCGCCCTCGCCCGCCACGGGGTGCGGGCCAACCTGGTGGCCCGGCGCTCGTCGGGGGCGGCCCTGGCCGACGAGATCCCCGACCCGCCGGGGCGGGTGCTGCTGGCCCGGGCCGAGGTGGCCGACCCGGCCCTGCCCGAGAAGCTGGCCGGGCGGGGCTTCGAGGTGGAGGAGGTGGCCGCCTACCGGACGGTCCCGCTCCCGGTCCCGGTCGGCCTCCTCGAGCGGGCGGCGGGAGCCGACGTGGTCACCTTCGCGTCGGGGTCCGCCGTCGACTCGTACCTGGCCGCCGGCGCCGGCGTGGGCCCGGGCCAGCTGGTGGCGTGCATCGGGCCGGTGACCGCCGAGGCGGCCCGGCGGGCCGGGCTGGACGTGGCGGCGGTGGCCGGCGACGCCAGCCTCGACGCCCTCGTCGACGCCGTAATCGGCGCTCTAGCCTTGAAGAAATGAGCTTCCCCGACCGCCGCATGCGCCGGCTGCGCCGCACGCCCGCCCTGCGCCGGCTGGTCGCGGAGACCACGGTGCGCACCGACGACCTGATCGCGCCGCTGTTCGTGCGCGAGGGCGTGCAGGAGCCGGTGCCGATCCAGAGCCTGCCCGGCCACTTCCAGCACTCGCGGGCCAGCCTGGTGAAGGAGGTGGCCCGGCTGGCCGACCTCGGCATCCCCGGCGTCATCCTCTTCGGGCTGCCCGCCACCAAGGACCCCGAGGGGTCGCAGGCGTGGGCGCCGGACGGGATCGTGCAGGTGGCCCTGGCCGACCTGCGGGAGCGGCACGGGGACTCGCTGGTCCTGATGGCCGACCTCTGCCTCGACGAGTACACCGACCACGGCCACTGCGGCGTGCTCGACGCCGAGGGCGGCGTGGACAACGACGCCACCCTGGAGCTGTACGCCCGCACCGCCCTGGCCCAGGCCGACGCCGGAGCGGCGGTGGTGGCGCCGTCGGGGATGATGGACGGCCAGGTGGCGGCCATCCGCTCCGCCCTCGACAGCTCCGGCCACCTCGACGTGGTGGTGATGGCCTACGCCGCCAAGTACGCCTCGGCCCTGTACGGACCGTTCCGGGAGGCGGTCGACGTGCAGATCGCCGGCGGTGGGGACCGGCGGGGCTACCAGCAGGACGTCCGGAATGCCCGGGAGGCCCTGGCCGAAGTGGCCCTCGACCTCGACGAGGGCGCCGACATAGT
>DASUHN010000078.1 GCA_036273495.1 Acidimicrobiales bacterium
GTATTGACGCGGGGCCCGAAAGGCCGCATAGTGGCTTTTGTGCCTATAGCAGCCACTCGGCCACTATGCGTGGCAACAAGCTGAAGGACAGAGGCTCGGGCCGGCGCCTCGCCGCCCGGGTCCTGGCCACCGGACCGGGCCGGCGCCTGGTCGACGGGCTGGTCCGGCTGGCGGGCGAGCCCTGCCTGGGACCACCGGGGGACCCCGACGATCCGGAGTCCCTGGAGCACCGCCGCCGGATCCAGGCGGTGCTCAACGTCGCCGCCGGCCTGCGGATCGTCTACCAGCCGATCGTCGACCTCGGCTCGCTCCAGGTCGTCGGCTACGAGGCCCTGTCCCGCTTCGACAGCGACCGGACGGCGGAGGACTGGTACGACGAGGCCCACGCCGTCGGCTTGGGCGTGGAGCTCGAGATGCTGGCGATCTCCCGGGCGGTGGCCGACCCCCCGCCCCACGGCTACCTCTCGGTCAACGTCAGCCCCGCCACCCTGGCGTCGGACGCCTTCCGGGAGTTCCTCGACGAGCGCCTCTGGGGCCGGCTGGTCGTGGAGCTGACCGAGCACGTCGGCATCGACGACTACGACTCCCTCGGCCGGACGGTCACCCGACTGCGCGACCGGGGCGGGCGCCTGGCCGTCGACGACGCCGGCGGCGGCTACGCCTCCCTGCGCCACGTGGTCTCGCTCGGGCCCGACATCATCAAGATCGACCGCAGCCTCATCGCCTCCATGGACCGCGACTCCGGGCGCAGGGAGCTCGCCCGGTCCCTCAGTCGCTTCGCCCATCGGACCGGTGCGTCGCTGGTGGCCGAGGGCATCGAGCGGCCCGAGGAGTACGACACCTGCCGGCAGGTCGGCATCGACTGCGGCCAGGGCTACCTGTTCGGCGCCCCCGCCCCCCTGGAGCGGCTCAGCCGCCAGCAGATCGTGCTCGGCCCCACTGGCTGACACCTTCGGGGCGCGGCGCCCATTAGGGTCGGTCCGTCGCTGCCGACCGCCATGACGCCGCCGGGACCCCGGGGCCGTCCGGTCTCGAGCTGCGGGGGTGGCTGGACCCCAAGGTGCTGGCGCTGGCGGTGGTCGCGCTGGCCGCCGGCTTCGGGCAGTTCGGTGCCGTGGCCACGCTCGGGGACGTCGCGCGGGGCTTCGGCCACGCCGTGCACGGGGACACCATCGCCGAGCAGGCCGGGCTGTCGGCTACCGAGGTGGGGCTGGGCCTGGCCGTGCTCCGCCTCGCCTCGCTCGGCGCCCTGCGGGTGGCGGGGGCGGCCGACCGGGTGGGCCGGCGCCGGGTGCTCCTCGGCGCCACCGCCTTCGGCCTGGTCGTCACGATCCTGGCCGCCGCCAGCCCCGGCTACTGGTGGTTCGTGGTGATCCTGGCCGCCGGGCGCCCGGCGCTGTCGGCCGCCGTGTCGGTGGCCCAGGTGGCGGCGGTGGAGGAGACCGGGACCCGGGACCGGGCCAAGGCGGTGGCCCTGCTGGCCGCCGCGTATGCCGCCGGCTCGGGCATCACGGTGGTGCTGCACAGCCTGGCCAAGGGGGTGCTCGGTTTCCGGGGGATCTTCGCCCTGGCGATCGTCCCGTTGCTCCTGCTGTGGTGGGTGCGGGGCCGGGTGTCGGAGACCGGGCGCTTCTCCCAGATGGGCGGGGAGCACGCCGCCCCGGTGCTCGGCCCGGTGGCCCGCCCCTACCGGAGGCGGCTGGCGGTGGTGGCGGGGCTGGCGTTCGCGGTGGCGGTGGTGGCGGGGCCGGCCAACAGCTTCCTGTTCCTGTACGCGCAGAACGTGCGCCACCTGGTGGGCTGGGAGACGGCGGTGATGGTCGTGGTGGCGGGCGGGGCCGGGTTCGGGGGGCTGGTCGCGGGGCGATGGCTGGCCGACCACATCGGCCGGCGCCCGACGGCCGGGATCGGGCTGGTGCTGATCGCCCTGGCTGCCACGCTCACCTACAGCGGGTCCACGCCGGCGCTGCTCCTGGGCTACGTGGCCGGGGTGACGACGGGATCGATCTTCGCCCCGGCGGCGGGGGCGCTGTCGAACGAGCTGTTCCCGACGGCGGTGCGGGCGTCGGTGGGCGGCTGGACGGTGGCCGCGGGCGTGCTCGGCGCCACCGCCGGTCTGCTGCTGTTCGGGGCGGTGGCCGACGTCGGCAACCGCTTCAGCGTGGCGGCGCTGGCCACCTTCCTGCCGGTGATCCCCGCCGCCCTGCTGTTCCGGCTGGTGCCCGAGACGCGCGGCCGGGAGCCCGAGGAGCTGTGGGAGTGAGGTTCGGTGCCGAGGTCGCGCTGGTCGTGGTCGACGTGCAGAACGACTTCGCCGATCCCCGGGGCTCGCTGTACGTCGCCGGCGGCGAGGAGGTGGCGGCGGCGGTCGGCGCCGACGTGCGCGCCGCGGGCGCAGCCGGAGCGCCCGTCGTGTACACCCAGGACTGGCACCCGCCCGACACGCCCCACTTCGCCAAGGACGGGGGCACCTGGCCGGTGCACTGCGTCGCGGGAACGTGGGGGGCCGAGCTGGTGCGCGACCTGGAGGTCGCGGGCCCGGTCGTGCGGAAGGGCACCGGCGGCGAGGATGGCTATTCGGGCTTCACCGTGCGCGACCCGCTCTCGGGCGCGGCGGGCGCGACCGGTCTGGAGTCGCTGCTGCGTGACCGGGGAGTGCAGCGCCTGGTCGTGGCCGGCCTCGCCACCGACTACTGCGTCATGGAGACCGTGCTCGACGGTCTCCGCCTCGGCTTCGGCGTCACCGTGCTCACCGGCCTGGTCCGCGCCGTGGACCTGGAGGCGGGCGCCGGCGATCGCGCCCTGGCGGCGATGGAGGACGCCGGCGCTCGGCTCGAGCCCTGAGGGCCTCTCGGCTCGAGCGCTGAGTTTCTCTCAGCCCGAGCGCTGAATCGCCCCCACCACGGCGTCCACGCATCCCTCGGCCAGGGCCTGCATCTCGGCGTCGGTGCGATCCTGGATCGGGTGCGCCACCAGCACGGCGGCGGGGTGGAACCCGAGAGCGCGGCCCTGCGCCTCCGCCGCGTCCCCGAACTCGGACGAGGCGATCATCACGCCCGGCACGCCGCGGGACTCGAGATCGGTGATGTCGTGCACACTGCACGACGTGCAGCTGCCTCAGTCGGCGAGGGCCTCGATCACCGCCTCGCACTGGGTGGCGATCTCCTGGCGCAGGTCGACCGGAGCCGGCTTGGTGAACGTGGGCTTGCGGTAGCGCGCCACGATCGCGCCCCGGCTGGTCAGCAGCTCCTCGAGCCGGTCGAGGAACACGTCGCCGCGCGGCTTGCTGATGTCGAGCAGCCCGACGCGGCGTCCCTCCAGCGACTGCAGGCGGGGCGAGGCCGGCCGCTCCGCCGGCGTCAGCTCCGACGTCGGATCGAGGACGATCTTCACCCGGCCACCTCCCTCGTCACCGGCTGGCTGCCCATGGCGCCGCTCACCCAGCCCCCGATGATGGCCGAGAACATCCCGGCCCGCCCGCCGGCGTGCACGATCAGCAGGCCGGGGCGGCCGACGGCGGCGCGCAGCCGGGCCCGGTCCCAACCCCCCTCGCGGAAGACCCGCGCGTGCTCGGGGGAGACCACGAGCATGGCGTCCCACACCGCCGCCATCCGC
>DASUHN010000079.1 GCA_036273495.1 Acidimicrobiales bacterium
AGGTGAACGGGTAGAAGCGCGACATCTGCAGGCCGTCACGAACCAGACCCTTCCCGGACCAGGGCTCGATGGCCGGCGGGGGAACGGCCATCGTCGGCGTGACCAGCACATCGAGGGTCTCGAAGAGTCGGGCGGCCAGGCCCGTGATCCGCCGCTGCTCCCGCCGGGCCCAACCGACCAGGCTGTCGGGTACGACGCCCGCCACCCGCAGCGCCGCCTGGGTGGACGGCTCCAGGCCGCTGCGCTGTTCGACGGGGCCCGCCTGGGACTCGAGGAGGCGCAGGCCGAGGATCGAGAAGGGCACGCCCCAGTTGCCGGGTCGCACCGTCACCGGGCTCACGTGGTGGCCCAGGGCGGTGAGGGTCTCGGTCAGCTCGTCCACCCGGCAGCGGACGTCCGCGGCGACGTGGGCGGGCAGGCCCAGCCGCGAGGTGACGCCGATACGCAGCCGGGCAGGTGGCTGGGCCACCGCGGATGCCAGGCGCTGATCGCCACGGATCACGTCATAGAGCGCGGCCGTGTCCTCGACCGTCCTGGCCAGGACACCGTGCACGGTCAGGTCGGGGGCGTGGCCTCCCAGCTTCAGGCCGAACAGGTTGCAGCAGGCGGCCGGTATCCGGATCGAGCCACCCCCGTCGCCTCCAGTGGCGAAGGAAACGAGACCGCCAGCGACGGCGGCGGCGCTTCCCCCGCTCGACCCGCCGGGCGTGCGGGACAGGTCCCAGGGATTCCGGGTGGGGCCCCACGCCACCGAGGCGGTGAAGGCGTGGGTTCCGAGCTCGGGCAGCGTCGTCTTGCCGATGGGGATGGCGCCCGCAGCCCGCAGGATCTGGACCATTTCCGAATCGGCGCTGGCCGCGTGGCCGTTCATGCCCGTGCCATGCGACGTCGGCAGGCCGGCTACGTCCAGGTCGTCCTTTACCGCGAAGGGGATGCCGAGCAACGGCCGCCGGTCTCCGGCAGCGATGGCCCGCTGGGCGCTCGCCGCCTCGGCGAGGGCGTCGTCGCCCCGCACTGCAGTGAAGGCGTTCAGATAGGGGTTGAGGCGGGCAATCCGCTCCAGACAGAGCGAGACCAACTCTGTCACCGACATCGCTCCGTCGGCGAGCATCCGCCGTTGGGCCAGGACGCCGCCAAACGCCGTGTCGACAGGGTCCGGGGGTCCGCTCAAGAGGTGGCGAGATCGGCGATGAGGTCGAGGGCGCTCACGGCGAGCTTGTCGAGATCGCCGACGGTTCCCGGGTCGGCGACGAACCCGAACGTGATGCGGTCGTCCCAGCGCATCGACGCAACCGTGAGACCGACCTCCGGGACGAGCGGGATGACCGGATAGGCGGCGACGACCGGTGCGCCGCACAGTGAGCGCGGCCGCCGCACCCCGGGCACGTTCGACACGATGAGGTTGAACCAGGCGCCCTGGTAGGAGAAACGGGCGAACAGGCCGTGCAATCGCGGCGGCGCCCACGACCCGAGGGCGTGCATGACGAACTGGGAGCCGAGGCGCTGGTTGGAGCGCTTGGCGGCGGTGGTCGCCTCGACCACCTTCCGGAGGCGCTGAGATGGTGGCATGGCCTCGGCGGGCAGGTCGACGGTGAGCGTTGCCGTCCAGTTGCCCGGGTCACGGGAGCGCCGGCTCCGGGTGGAGACGGGCACGACCGTGCGGAGCGTGGCCGGAGGCTCGAGCCCTTCGGTCGTCAGCCAGTCGTGGATGGCTCCCACGACGGCTGCCAGGATCACGTCGTTGTCGGTGGCACCGTGGTGACGCCGGGCGGCTCGCATCACGGCGACGGGTACGTCGGTCAGCACGATCCGGCGGCGGCTGCCGATGGCCCGGTTGATCGGTGTCGGCGCTGCCCTTCCCGCCCGGGCCAGCTCCCACACACCGCCGACCGTGCGCAGCACGGAGCGGACGGCAGAGACCGGGTCGGCGGTGACGCTCCGTGCGCCGGCCAGTAGATCGCGACCGGGAGCGGCGAGTTGATGGGCGAGAGTTGAGACGAAGATGCGTCGCCCGCTCGGCTGAGAGCTCGATGGCGTCCCGGTCCCGGCGTCTGGGTGTGCCGGGGTCCCGTCGAGAAGCCCGTCCACCAAGGCCAGGACTCCGATGCCATCGGCAAGGGCGTGGTGCACCTTCAACACGATGGCCTGGCGACGATCCGACAACCCATCCAGGAGCCAGAGCTGCCAGAGCGGATCGGCCCGGTCGAGCGGATCCGCGAGGATGGCCTCGAGGGCCTCCTCGAGCTGGCGCTGACCGCCGGGCTCGGCCACGGTGCGCTCGAGGACGTGCCGGTCGACATCGAGATCCGGGACGTCCACCCACGCCGGCCGGGCGAACGAGCCCCACGGATGGGCAAGGCGCTGACGAAGCCTCGGGACGGTGCCAGCGTCGATCGCGCCGGCGATGCGTGCGGCCAGCTCGGCCCGGGTAACGGAGCCGTCGTTGCCCGAGGAGTCGACGATCGCGACGCCACCTACATGTTGGGGCGCCCCCGGAGCTTCGGCATTGAGGAAGAAGGCGTCGTTGGGGCGGACGGTCTCGACCCGCTTCCCAGCCATCCCGACCATGATCGCCTACCTGCGATCCCCCGGACAAGTGAGGTCTCCGGCGCCAACGCAACGCCCCGGAGGCCGCCTACGCAGATCGAAGGCTGATGGCGTGCCGGCCCTTGGCGCCCGACTCGGATTCGAAATGGACCCGTTGGCCCTCGGTCAGCTCGGGGTTGCCGCTGTCCTTCACGGCGCTGTGGTGGACGAAGACGTCCTTGCCCCCATCGTCGGGGATGATGAACCCGTAGCCCTTGGCCGAGTTGAACCACCGCACGGCTCCGGCGGTCGCGGTCCCGTTGTTCCGCGGGCCCCGGATCACAGGTGCGGAAGCTCGGCGCGAAGGGCGCGGTGCCTTCGCCGCCGGCGCACGCGGTGTCGGCTGGTGACGGGTGGGCGTGGCGACGCTCCCGACGCCGACCAGGGCTGCGGTGCGGGCGTCACCCGGGCCGACCGGCCCGGTACGGGCATGGACCTTGGCCTTGGTCAACAGCGCGGTTACGTCGCGGGTCTGATCGGTCGTGGCGACCGTAACCACCGCTCCGGCGGCGCCGGCCCGGGCGGTACGTCCCGACCGGTGGAGGTACGCCTTGTGGTCGGCGGGTGGGTCCACGTGCACGACGAGGGCCACGTCCTCCACATGGATGCCGCGAGCTGCGATGTCGGTCGCGACCAGGACGCGGACGGTGCCGGCGGCGAATGCCGCCAGGTTGCGCTCCCGGGCCCGCTGGGTGAGGTCGGCGTGCAGGTCCAGCGCCGGGATGCCGGCAGCGGTCAGATGGCGGGCCAGCTTGCGGGCGGCGTGCTTGGTCCGGGTGAACAGCAGGCTGCGGCTCGACCCGGACGCCAGCTCGGCGACCACGGCGGCCTTGTCGGCTGTCCGGACGGTGAAGAGATGATGGTCCAGGTGGGCGGGGGAGCTCTCCGGGGGGTCGATCGAGTGGGTGACCGGCGCCCGGAGGTAGCGGGAGGCCAGGACGTTGACGGCGCCGTCCAGGGTGGCCGAGAAGAACAGGCGCTGTCCCTTGCCCGGTGTCTGGTCCAGGAGCCGGCGCACCGCGGGCAGGAATCCCAGGTCGGCGAGGTGGTCGGCCTCGTCGAGCACGGTGATCCGCACCCCGTCGAGGCGGCAGTGGCCCCGGGCCACCAGATCCTCGAGGCGACCCGGGGTCGCCACCACGATGTCGGCGCCCTGGCGCAGCGCCTTGACCTGGGGCGAGGTTGCCACCCCGCCGTGGACCACCGCGCACCGGAGGCCGAGCGCCCGGGCCAGGGCGCCGATCGTGGCCGAGACCTGGCACGCCAGCTCGCGGGTCGGAACGAGCACCAAGCCGGCCGGCCGACCCGGGGTGGCGCCACGTTCCTGCGCCGCCAGAGCCGTGACCACCGGGATGGCGAAGGCAATCGTCTTCCCGCTGCCGGTCTGGGCCCGGCCGAGGACGTCGCGCCCGGCGAGGGCGTCAGGGACCGTCGCCAGCTGGATCGGGAACGGGGACGCCGCCCCTAAGGCGGCCAAGGCCGTCACCATCGGGGCCGGCACTCCGAGGTCCGCAAAGCCGCCGGTGGGGCTCAGGGGGGTGGGCCGGCCGTCGGGGCGGGCGCGTCGGCCGGGATGAGAGTAGGTGGGCAATACAGTTCCTTTCGAGACAAGCGAGGCCGTGGATGCTGCGGCCACACGCTCGTCGAGCAGGAACCAAGGGGTACAGATGTACACCCGCACTTCAGGCCGTACCCGCCGACTGTTGGCGGGTACGGCCCCTACCTTATCCGATGCCGGGGTCGGGACCGGACCTGCCGCCCAAACAGGGCCATCGAGGACAGGAGGGGCGTGGGGATCCCGCCCAGTCGGACTAGTCGATGGGTAGGCGGCTCAACAGCTCGGCCTTGCGCTCCTCGTAGGTCTCGAGGGAGATCTCGGCGTTCTCGAACCGGCGGTGCAGGTCGGCGATGAGATCGATCAGCACCGGTGCCGACTCGGCGACGGGCTGGCCCGCGTCCTGGACGGCTTCTTCTTCGGTCTGCTCGGCAGCAGCTTGGCGCCGCTCGCGCTTGGCCCGAGCTTTGGCCTGCTTGTCCCGCTCGCGTTGCAGCTTCCCGAACGTGGCCCGCTGTTTGGTCACCGCCGCCTCCCGCCCGTGCCGGCTCGGCCTTCATCGCGAGAAGGGTGGCCGGCGGGGTTCAGAGCTATCAGCCTCAATCGAGGGCGGCGTCGAGACGGACGCCGATCTGGTCGGGGCCCTCACCGAGGGCCAGGCACAACTCCGACACCAGTACCCGCCTGGCCGTGTCCAGCATGCGCTTCTCACCCGCCGACAGAGGCTTGTCCCGATGTCGCTGCGAGAGGTTACGAACCACCTCGGCCAACTGGTAGACGTCGCCCGACTTGAGCATCTCCGAGTGGTTCTTGAACCTCCGGGACCAGTTCGACGGCATCCGAACGTCCCGGCGGCGCAACACGGCGAGGACGTCGTCCACCTCGACGTCGTCGATCACCTGACGCAGGCCGACCGCGGTCGCTTCCGCTGCCGGGACACGCAAGGTCAGATGGACGTCCTCGTACCGCAGGACGAGGTATTCGCGCTCAGCACCGAACACCTCGCGAGTCTCGACCCGTTCGACCAGAGTGGCTCCATGGTGCGGATAGACGACCTTGTCGCCAACGGCGAACGGCATACACGTCCTCTCGATGGGAACCAGAAGTATAGCCGATCCGGTCCTACCCCTCTATTGCTGGAGCCGGCGCGCCGGGCACGCGGACGGGCTCAGCGGTAGGCTCGGGTTGCTGAGGGAATGATGGAGAGCGACCACCCCGATGTAGATGGCCCCTGGAGGGTGCTCATCGCCGACGACGATGCCTCGTTCCGGCGGGTGGTCCGCGTCCTGTTGGAGGACGACCCCGACTTCGAGGTGGTGGGGGAGGCCGCCGATGGGGGAGAGGCGGTGCAACTGGCGGAGCAGCTGCAGCCCGACAGCGTGATCCTCGACTGGCGGATGCCGGTCATGGACGGGGATGCCGCCCTGGCCGAGATCAAGCGCCGGTGCCCCAACACCGACGTGATCGCCCTGTCCACCATGCCCTGGATCACCAGCGGCGGTCCGGCTCCGGACGCCGCCCTCGAGAAGGGCGGCGACATCTGGACCGAGATGCTGCCCCCTCTGGTCGCGACCCTCGGTTCCGACCGCCGGGCCCGGCAGCGAGCCCGGTCCGGGGACTGACCGGGCCGGTCCGCCCGATCGGACCGGATCAAACTGCTCTTCTCCACCTCCGCGCCCACGAACCTTACGACCGTCCCGAGCCCGTGAACCGAGCGTTGCCGTAAGTGAACACACCGCCGTCGGAGGCGGCGAGCCAGTAGCCGGCCCCGTCGGACGTCGGTGCGAGGCCGACGATCGGGAACTGCGACACACCGCGGGCGGCGCCGTGGAAGCCTGCCCTTCCGAAGCTGAACACCCCCCCGTCCGAGCCGACCAGCCAGTACCGCCGCCGCCGGGTCTGGCCGCCATGCCGACGACCGGCGCGCTCAGGTGCCGACCAGCCATGGAACCGTGGAAGGCGGCATCCCCGAAGCTGAACACCCCGCCGTCCGAG
>DASUHN010000080.1 GCA_036273495.1 Acidimicrobiales bacterium
GCCCGGGCCGCCACGACAGCCACCGCGGTCGGGTCGGGGGTGGGAGGGGGCGTGGGGTCGGTCACCTGTGGGTCATTGGCCGGCGCTGTCCCTCATCCGCCCCTCCAGAGTACAGGCCTCGCTGGCGGATCACGCGTATGACGGGCGGGGGCACGAGGTAGTCGAGGGGGCGCCCGTCGGCCACCCGGGTGCGCAGGTCGGTGCTCGAGATGTCCAGCTCCGGCACCTCGACCTCCTCGGTCCGCCACCCGGCCGGGGTGACCGGGCTGCTGCCCGGGCGCTTGACCACCACCAGGACCGAGAGCGCCTTGACCTCCTCGATCCGCTCCCAGCTCTCCAGCTGGGGGGCCACGTCCGAGCCCACGACCAGGTACAGCCGGGCCTCGGGGCGCTGGTCGTGGAGCTGGGCCAGGGTGTCGGCGCTGTAGGACGGGCCGCCCCGATCCAGCTCGAGCGTGCTCGCCTCCAGCCCGGGCACCCCGGCCACCGCCGCCTCGACCATGGCCAGGCGGTCCTCCGGGGGGCTGATGGCGCGCATCCGCGCCTTCTGCCAGGGGACGTTGGCGACCACGAGCAGCAGCCGCTCCAGATCGAGGCTGTGGCGCACGTTGACGGCGGCGGCCAGGTGGCCGATGTGCACGGGGTCGAAGGTGCCCCCGAACACCCCGATCCGGGGCGGGGTCAGGGCCCCGTCACCTCCCGGTCATGCGTTGCACCACCGGGGCAAAGGCCTCCATCTCGCCCTCGTGCACCACCCAGTAGGTGAAGCCCCAGCGCTGCCGGCGCTCCTCCAGCGTCTGGCAGATCTGGTCGACGGTGCCGACCAGGGCTATCGGGACGTCGGCGGCATCCTCCGGTGACAGCCCGAACATCGGCGCCAGGTTGCCCAGGGCCTCGTCCCGGTCCGTCCCGACCTGCACGACGAACGTGAGGCACTGCAGCTCGATGTCGTCGATCCGCGCCCCCGCCGCCTTGCGGACCCAGGACACCTTCTCGTCGAAGCGGGGCCCCACCACGTCGGCCGCCACCTCGGGCCCGATGGCGCCGGCCCGCAGGTTGGGGTTGACGCCGACGATGTCGGCCTCCCGGGCCGCCAGGGCCAGCACGCGCGGGCTCCCGCCGCCGATGATCAGGGGCGGTCCGGCCGGCCGGTGGGGCCGGGGCAGCCCGTGGGCGTCCTGCAGGTGGTAGTGCGTCCCGTCGTGGCTGCACTTCCCGTCGGCCCACAGCGCCTTGAGGATGCTGACGGCCTCGGCCAGCCGGTCGACGCGCACGCCCGGCGGGTCGTAGGGGATGCCGGACTCGTTGTAGTCGGTGAGCATCCACCCCGCCCCGATGCCCAGCTCCAGGCGGCCCTCCGACAGCAGGTCCAGGGTGGCGGCCTCCTTGGCCATGACCACGGGGTGGCGGTAGTCGTTGTCGAGCACGAGCGTGCCCACCCGCAGGCTGGTCGTGGCCTCCGCCGCCACCGTCAGGGCCACCAACGGGCCCAGCTGGTCCCCGAGGTGGTCGGGGATCAACAGCGACGAGTAGCCGAGCGACTCGATCTTCCGGGCCAGCGCCCGCCAGCCGGTGCCCTCGGGAGCGGTGCTGACCTGGACGGCAAAACGGAACCTCTGCACCCGGGGACTCTAACTACCCTGGTCGTCGTGAGTGCCCGTGAGTGAGTGGACCCCGGACGGCTGGAAGGCGTTCCCGGCCGACCAGCAGCCCGACTGGCCGGACACCGACGACCTCGAGGCGGTGCTCAAGACCCTGGGCGGCCTGCCCCCCCTGGTCTTCGCCGGGGAGGCCCGCCGGCTGACCACCCGCCTGGGCGAGGCCGCCGCCGGGCGGGCCTTCGTGCTGCAGGCCGGGGACTGCGCCGAGTCGTTCGCCGAGTTCTCCGCCGACGCCATCCGGGACAAGCTCAAGGTGATCCTGCAGATGGCGGTGATCCTCACCTACGGGGCCGGGGTGCCGGTCGTGAAGCTGGGGCGGATCGCCGGCCAGTTCGGCAAGCCCCGCTCCTCCCCGACCGAGTTGGTCGGGGACCTCGAGCTGCCCTCGTTCCGGGGCCACATGGTCAACGACGACGCCCCCGTGCCGGAGCTGCGGGTGCCGGACCCCGACCGGCTGGTGGCCGCCTACCACCAGTCGGCCGCCACCCTCAACCTGGTGCGGGCGTTCACCACGGGGGGCTTTGCCGATCTGTCCCAGGTCCACGCCTGGAACCAGGAGTTCGTGGTGTCGTCGACGGCGGGGCGGCGCTACGAGGCCATCGCCCGGGAGATCGACCGGGCCCTGCGGTTCATGCGGGCGTGCGGGATCGAGCTGGAGGCCGAGGCCACCCTCCACCAGGTCGACTTCTGGACCAGCCACGACGCCCTCGTCCTGCCCTACGAGGAGGCGCTCACCCGGCGGGACTCGCTGTCGGGGGACTGGTACGACTGCTCCGCCCACCTGCTGTGGATCGGGGAGCGCACCCGGCGCCTCGAGGGCGCCCACGTCGAGTTCTTCCGCGGCGTGCACAACCCCCTCGGGATCAAGCTGGGCCCGGAGGTCGAGCCCGACCAGGTGGTGGCGCTGTGCGCCGCCCTCGACCCCGACCGGGTGCCCGGGCGGCTCACCCTCATCACGAGGATGGGGGCCGGGCTCGTCACCGACCGCCTCCCCCCGCTCCTGCGGGCCGTTGCCGAGGCCGGCCACCCGGTGCTGTGGGTGTGCGACCCGATGCACGGCAACACCTTCACCAGCGAGGGCGGCCGCAAGACCCGCCACTTCGAGCAGGTCCTGGCGGAGATCCAGGGCTTCTTCGACGTCCACCGGGCCGAGGGCACGTGGCCCGGTGGGGTCCACCTCGAGCTCACCGGGGACCACGTCACCGAGTGCCTGGGCGGGGCCGAGGAGGTCATGGAGGACGACCTGCCCCTGCGCTACACCACGACGTGCGACCCCCGCCTCAACGCCCGCCAGTCCGTGGACCTGGCCTTCCGCGTCGCCGAGATGCTCCGCTCGTAGCACCCGGGTGCCCGCCGCCGTGATCAGGCGAGGTGTTCCACAAACGCCTCGAGTTGCTTGAGGTTGCGGCACTCGAAGACCCCGTCGCAGTGTGAGGCGTACTCGCTGACGATCGAGTCCCCGGTGTCCCAGTAGGAGCGGGGCTCGGGGTTGAGCCAGTAGACGTGGCGGGCCTTCTTGCGCAGCTCCTTCACCACCCACGCCTGTGACGCGTGGTAGTTGTTGCGGGCGTCGCCCAGGAGCAGCACGCTGGTCTTGGGGTTCATCTCCTTGCCCCAGCGGTCCCAGAACACCTCGAAGGCGTGCCCGTAGTCGGAGTGGCCGTCGACCCAGATCACGTCGGCCTCGGTGTTCACCTTGTGGATGGCCTCGGTGATGTCCTCGATGCCCTCGAAGTAGCGGGTCACCTCGTCGATGCCGTCCACGAACACGAAGCTGCGCACGCGCGAGAACTGCGAGCTGATGGCGTGCACCAGGTGCAGGGTGAACCGGGCGAAGGCCGCCACCGAACCCGAGATGTCCGCCACCACCACGATCTCGGGCTTGGCCGGCCGGGGATACTTGAACTTGGGCTCGGCTGGCACGCCTCCGTAGGACAGCGAGTGGCGCACGGTGTTGCGGAAGTCCAGCGGCCCCTTGCGCCCGTGGCGCCGCTTGCGGGCCAGCCGCACCGCCAGCTTGCGGGTCAGGGGCTGGATCGCCTTGCGCAGCTGACCCAGCTCCTCCCGCGTGGCGTGCATGAAGTCCACGTTCTCCGGCAGGGGCTTGCGCAGGGTCTTGGCCATGGCCTCGGCGCCGCGGTCGGCCACCAGGCGCCGGCGGATCTCCGCCTCCACCTCCTTGCGCAGCTGGTCGATGCGGATCTCGTACTCGTCGCGCGTCAGGCGCTCCTCGAGCGGGGTGAGCCCGCCGTCGGCCTCCTCCTGCGCCGCCTCCATCAACCGGGCCATCAGGCCCTCGAGGTCGAGGTTCCGCAGGGTGCGGTACAGGTAGTAGGTGCCCCCGACCGGGCGCCCCGGCTCCATCCCGGCGTAGCGCGTGACCGCCTCCCGGGAGATGGCGCGCATCATCGCCTGGTCGTCGCGCATCATGGCCTTGAAGAGGATCTCGGCCAGCTCCTCCTGCGTCAGGCCCTCCATGGCCCCGCCGCCGGGCCGCTGCTCCCCGCCCATCCGGGCCTGGGCCTGGTCGGCGGCGGCGTCGGCCTGGGCGTCGGGGTCCTCGATGCTCCACTGCGGGCCCCGCAGCGAGAAGTAGACGTCGAAGACGGTCTCGAAGGTGCGCCAGTGGGCGTTGCTCTTGACGAGGGTGGCCGCCAGCGCGTACTTGAAGGCGTCGCGGTCCTCGATGGGGATGTGCTGCACCGCCTCCATGGCGTCGAGGTTCTCGGTGAGCGACACCGGCAGGCCGGCGGAGCGGAGCTCCCCGATGAAGCCGGTCAGGACGTCGAGCAACGGCCGGGCCGGCTCAGGCGGTCTGGGCCACGGACAGCTCTTTGGCCGCCTTGACGATGTCGCTCTGGTACTTGAGCAGGATGTGGAGGGTCGCGGTGGCCTCCTCCGTCCCGATGGAGTTGATCCCCAGCAGCACGAGGGTGCGGGCCCAGTCGATGGTCTCCGACACCGACGGATGCTTCTTGAGCTCCAGGGCGCGCAGCGAGCGCACGATGCGCACGATCTGGTCGGCCAGCTGCTCCTCGACCTCCGGGACGCGGGTGAGGACGATCTCCTTCTCCCGCTGCAGGTCGGGGTAGTCGAGGTGGAGGTACAAGCAGCGCCGCTTGAGGGCCTCGGACAGCTCCCGGGTGTTGTTCGACGTGAGGAAGACCAGCGGGATCTGGGCCGCCGTCACCGTGCCGAGCTCCGGGATCGACACCTGGTAGTCGGAGAGGATCTCGAGGAGGAGGGCCTCGGTCTCCACCTCGACCCGGTCGACCTCGTCGATCAGCAGGACCACCGGCTCTTCGGCCCGGATGGCCTCGAGCAGCGGGCGGGTGAGGAGGAAGTCCTCGCTGAAGATGTCGTCCTCGATGCCCGACCACGTCTTGTCGGACTGCGCCGCCGCCTCCTCCGTGACCCGCTGGGCCTGGATGCGCAGGAGCTGCTTCTTGTAGTTCCACTCGTAGAGGGCCTTGGACTCGTCGAGGCCCTCGTAGCACTGGAGGCGGATGAGACGGGAGCCGGTCATGCTGGCCACGCTCTTGGCCAGCTCGGTCTTGCCCGTCCCGGCCGGGCCCTCGATCAGCACCGGCTTGCCCAGCCGGTCGGCGAGGTACACGACCCCGGCGATGCCGTCGTCGGCCAGGTAGTCGACGCTGCGCAGGCCCTCGCGGACATCGCGTACCCCCGGGAACCGTGGGGTCCCTACGGTTGCGGTCTGGCTCACTCGCGTACCTGCCCTTCTCCGTTCACGACGTATTTGACAGTGGTCAACTCGCGTAGCCCCATCGGGCCGCGAGCGTGCAGCTTCTGGGTGCTGATTCCGATCTCGGCGCCGAACCCGAACTCCTCGCCGTCGGTGAACCGGGTGGACGCGTTCACCACGACGACGGCGGCGTCGACCTCGCGGGTGAAGCGCTCGGCGGCTGCCAGCTCCGACGTCACGATGGCCTCGGTGTGCCCGGAGCCGTGGCGGCGGATGTGGTCCACGGCGTCGTCGATCCCGTCCACGACCGCCACGCTCATCTTGAGGGCCAGGAACTCGGCCGAGAAGTCCTCGTCGGAGGCGGCGGTCATGGCCGGCACGAGGCGGCACGCCCGGTCGTCGCCGACCAGCTCCACCCCTTCCAGGGCGGCCGCCACCTCGGGCAGGAAGCGGTCGGCCACCGCCACGTCCACCAGCAGCGACTCGGCGGCGTTGCACACCCCCGGGCGCTGGGTCTTGGCGTTGACGACGATGGCCCGGGCCATGGCGAGGTCGGCCGAGGCGTGGACGTACACATGGCAGTTGCCGTCCCCGTCGATCACGTAGGGCACGGTGGCGTGCTCGAGGACGCTGGCGATGAGCGACGGGCCGCCCCGCGGCACCAGGCAGTCGACCAGGCCGCGCAGGCGCATGAACTCCACCGCCGCCTCCCGGCTGGTGTCCTCGACGAGGATCACGGCGTCCTCGGGCAGGCCCGCCTTGGCCGCCCCCTCCCGCAGCCGGGCGGTGATGGCCCGGTTCGACTCCAGCGCCCCCGACGAGCCCCGGAGGAAGGCGGCGTTGCCCGCCTTGAGGCACAGCCCGGCCGCGTCGCTCGTGACGTTGGGGCGGTTCTCGTAGATCACCGCCACCACCCCGAGGGGGACGCGCACCCGCTGGATGCGCAGCCCGTTGGGCCGGACCCAGCCGTCGAGCACCTCCCCGACCGGGTCGGCCAGGGTCGCCACCTTGCGCAGCCCGTCGGCCATGGACTGGACCCGGCGGTCGTCGAGGCGCAGACGGTCGACGGCGGCGCCGTCCAGGCCGGCGGCGGTGGCGGCCGCCACGTCGGCGGCGTTGGCCTCGAGGATCTCCCCGGTGCCGTTCACCAGCAGCTCGGCGGCGGCGGTGAGGGCGGCATCCCTGGCGCCGGAGCTGGCCGTGGCCACGTGGCGGGAGGCCGCCTGGGCCCTCCGGCCCAGCTCGACCATCTGAACCGCGGCGCCCACCCGCCGAGGTTACCCACAATCTTGACCGAGCGGTCTAGTTCGCGACCGCCCCGCCGGCGCTGTGACCTCGGACACCCCGGACGCACCCGGGCCCCTGCCCGCCTACGATTCGTGCCATGTTCAAGCTCCTGCGGCGGTCGTGGCGCTACCTGACCGCGGCGCTCACCGGCAAGTTCAACGAGGTCGCCGATCCGAAGGTCCAGCTCGAGCAGGCGATCGCTGAGGCGCAGGAGCAGCACCGGCGCCTGACCGAGCAGGCCGCCAACGTCATCGCCAACCAGAAGCAGACCGAGCTCCGGCTCAACCGGGCCATGGAGGAGCTGGAGAAGGTGAACTCGTCGGCCCGCCAGGCGGTGCTGATGGCCGACGACGCCGCCAAGACCGGCGACGCCGCCAAGTCCGCCGAGTACACCCGGGCGGCCGAGGCCTTCGCCAACCGGCTGGTGGCAGTGGAGTCCGAGGTCCAGTCGTTGAAGACCCTCAGCCTGCAGTCGGCGCAGGCGGCCGACCAGGCCAAGCAGGCCGTGACCCAGAACTCGTCGGCCCTGCAGCAGAAGCTGACCGAGCGCCAGAAGCTGATGTCCCAGCTCGACCAGGCCAAGATGCAGGAGCAGGTCAACGCGGCCATGGACTCCCTCTCGGCCACCGTGGGCCAGGACACCCCGACCCTCGAGGAGGTCCGCCTCAAGATCGAGGCGCGCTACGCCAAGGCCCTCGGGCACGCCGAGCTGTCGGGCCAGACCGTCGAGGCCCGGATGCTCGAGGTCGAGAGTGCGAAGGCCAGCGCCGAGGCGTCGGCCCGCCTCGATCAGATCAAGGCCCAGCTGGGCATCGGGCCCGGGGCGGGCGGGGCCCCCGCTGCCCCCGCCCCCGCCCCCGCCGAGGCGGAGACGCCGGCCGACGCCAAGGGCTCCTGACCCGGCGCTGAGCCGCTAGCCGGCCCGGTCCACCAGCACCACCAGGTCGTCCCGGTGGACGACCTCGGGGGGACCGTCGGCGGGCAGGTCGGCGGTGCGCCGCCCGATCCGGCCGGCCAGGGCGGAGCTGCCGTGGCTCACCAGGCCCTTGGCGAACACCCGGCCGGTGGCGTCGGTGATCTCCACCGCCGCCTCGGCGTCGAACGACCCGTGCACCGCCGCCACCCCGGCGGGCAGCAGGGAGGTGCCCCGCTCCACCAGGGCCTGGCGGGCGCCGTCGTCGACCACGATCGTCCCGGCCGCCCCCACGGCAAAGGCGATCCACAGCTTCCGCGCCGGTAGCCGCCGGTCCCTCGGCCGCACGACCGTGCCCAGGCCCGCCTCCCCCGCCACCGCCGCGGGCAGCAGACCGGGCCGCCGGGCCGAGGCGATGATCGTGCGCACGCCCGACCAGGCCGCCATCCGGGCCGCGGCCAGCTTGGAGGCCATGCCCCCGCTCCCCCGCTCCGACCCCGCCCCGCCCGCCGCGGCCTCCAGCTGGTGGTCGACCTCGATGACCTCCTCGATGAGGGAGGCGGCGTCGTGGGTGCGGGGGTCGGCGGTGAACAGGCCGGCGGTGTCGGTCATCAGCACGAGCAGGTCGGCCCCGACCAGGTTGGCCACCAGCGCCGCCAGCCGGTCGTTGTCCCCGAAGCGGAGCTCGTCGTCGGCGACGGCGTCGTTCTCGTTGACCACCGGCACCACCCCCAGGTCGAGCAGGCGCAGGAGGGTCTGGCGGGCGTGCAGGTACTGCTGGCGGTGGACGAAGTCGAGCGGGGCCAGGAGCACCTGACCTCCGACGAGGTGGTGGGCGGCCAGCACGTCGTCGTACACGCGCATCAGCCGGCTCTGCCCGACCGCCGACACCGCCTGCAGGGTGGCGATGTCCGAGGGGCGGGCGCCGGACAGGCCCAGCGCCGGAAGCCCGGCCGCCACCGCCCCCGAGCTGACCACCACCACCCGGTGGCGCTGGCCCCGCAGCGCCGCCACCTCGGCGGCCAGCTTCTCGACCGCGGCCCGGTCGACCTCGCCGCCGGGATCGGTGATCGAGGACGTGCCGATCTTGGCGACGACGATCATCGGCTGGCCCGGCGGCGGGTCACTGGTCGGGCTGGTACTCGAAGGTGAAGGCGCCGACGGTGACCAGGTCCCCCTCCCGGGCGCCGGCCCGGGCCAGGGCCCGGTCCACTCCCAGCCGCCGCAGGCGGGCCTGCACGTACTCCAGGGCCTGGGGGTTGGTGAGGTCGTTGACCGCGACCGCCCGCTCCGCCGGGCGGCCCCGCACCACGAAGCCCTGTCCGGACCTCTCCACCGCCACCCCCTCGGGGGCGGGTCGGTGGACGACGGGCTCGGACGCCACCGGCTCCGCCGACCGGGCGGCGCGGACCAGGTCCATCGTCCGGCCGACCAGCTCGGCCAGGCCCGCCCCCGTCACCGCCGACAGCCTCGTCCCCGTGTAGGCGGCGGCGTCGGGGCGGTCGGCCTTCGACCCCACGACCAGCTGGGGTCGCTCGAGCAGCTCGGGGCGGTACCGGCCCAGCTCGGTCCGGAGCACCTCCTCCTGGCGCTCCGGGGGGGTGCCGTCCATCGGGGCCAGGTCGAGGAGGACCACGAGCACCCGGGCCCGCTCGACGTGGCGGAGGAAGCGGTGCCCGAGCCCCTTGCCCTCGCTGGCCCCTTCGATCAGCCCGGGAATGTCGGCCACGACCATCTCGGCGTCGTCGAGGCGAACCACCCCCAGATGGGGCTCCAGGGTCGTGAACGGGTAGTCGGCGATCTTGGGCTTGGCCGCCGAGATCCGCGAGATCAGCGTGCTCTTGCCGGCGTTGGGGAACCCCACCAGCGCCACGTCGGCCATGAGCTTGAGCTCGAGGTCCATCCAGCTCTCCTGGCCGACCTCGCCCTGCTCGGCGAAGTTCGGGGCCCGGCGCCGGTTGGACAGGAACCGGGCGTTGCCCCGCCCCCCCTGACCTCCCCGGGCGGCCAGCCACCGCTCCCCGGCGGTGACCAGGTCGGCCACCACCACCCCTTCGAGGTCCTTGACCACCGTCCCCTCCGGCACCGCCACCACGGCGTCGGCGCCCGACGCCCCGTGCCGGTTCTTGCCCTGGCCGTGGCCGCCGGACTTGGCCCGCCGGTGGGGGTGGTCGCGGAAGGACAGCAGGGACGCCATGTCGCGGTCGGCCACCAGCCACACGTCGCCGCCGTGGCCCCCGTCGCCGCCGTCGGGGCCGCCCCGGGACACGTGCGCCTCGCGGCGGAACGAGACCACGCCCGCCCCGCCGTCACCGGCTTTGACGTGGATCTGGGCCTCGTCGACGAATCCCGACACCGCGTGATGCTAGGGCCGGGACCCGCCGGGCCCCCGCCTCAATTCCAGGGCGCCGCCGCGGGGTCCTTCAGCAGCCGGCGGGCCACGACCATCCGGTGCACCTCGTCGGGGCCGTCGTAGATGCGGGCGTAGCGGGCCTCCCGGTACATCTTCTCGAGCGGGGTGTCGGCGGTGACCCCGAGGGCGCCGTGCACCTGGATGGCGCGGTCGATGACGTTGTGGAGCATCTGGGCGCCCCAGAACTTGATCAGGCTGATCTCGACGCGCGCCTCGCCACCCGCGTCCATGGCCATGGCGGCGTCGAGCGTCATCATCCGCGCCGCCTGGATCTCGGCCGCCGACTCGGCCACGTAGCGCTGGATCTCCCCCTTCTCGGCCAGCAGCGACCCGTGGGCGTGGCGGGTGTTGGCTCGGGCGCACATCAGCTCGAAGGCCCGCTGGGCCTGGCCCAGCCAGCGCATGCAGTGGAAGATCCGCCCCGGGCCCAGCCGCTTCTGGGCGATTACGAAGCCCTCGCCCCGGCGCCCGAGCAGGTTCTCGGCCGGCACCCGCACGTCGTGGTAGCGGACCTCGCAGTGCCCCCCGCCGGTGTGGCCCATGGTCGGCACCACCCGCACGATGTCGTAGCCGGGGGTGTCGGTCGGCACGATGATGGCGGAGAACCGGCCGTACTTGTTGTCCTCGTTCTCCTCTGTCCGGGCGAAGACCGTCGTGTACGCCGCCCGGTTGGCCCCCGACGTGAACCACTTGTGGCCGTTGACCACCCACTCCCCGCCGTCGAGGTACGCCGTCGTCTGCATGAGCGTCGGGTCGGAGCCCGCCACCTCGGGCTCGGTCAGTCCGACCGAGGGATAGATCTCCCCCTCGACCATCGGCTTGAGCCAGCGCTCCTTCTGGGCCTCGTTGCCGTAGAGGTGCAGCATGATCGAGTCCTGCATCGACACCGACCCGACGGCCACCTGGCCGACCTCGGAGCGGCCGATGATCTCGTTGAGGTACACGAACGACATGAACGGCAGGCCGCCGCCGCCGATCTCGGTGGGGTGGCCCAGCGCCCACAGGCCCTGCTTCTTGGCCGACGCCTTGAGGCCGGCCATGACCTCCCCGGAGCGACCCTCCTCCTCGAGCTCCCGCTCGGCGGGGATGACCTCCCCGTCGATGAACGCCCGCATCCGTTGGCGCAGGTCCCGCACCTCGTCGGTCATCCCGTAGCTGCCCATCCGAACCCCCTCCTCGTCCTGACGTCCTGCGCCGTCCTGGTCACAACTCCGGGCCGCCGGCCGCCTCCCGGCGGAGGGACCCCCCGCCCCCCCGAAAAACAATTCTGCCGGCCATACCTGAACTTTCTAGTACGGCGGGAAAAGCCCACGACTCGTGGGCCCGAGCGCACGGACAGGCGCCGAATTCGGAGGAATTGCTGCTCTGAGCGCTGGATCAGCACCGCAGAGCGCCGCTGACGGCTGCCGTATATGACGATTCATATACGGCACGAAAAAAGCGTTTCGCGGAGGTCTCCCCGCCGGGCTGATGACGCCGGGCGCGGTCAGTCGGCTGCGGACGCCGCAGACGCCGGGGAGCCCGACGCCGGGGAGGAGGGCGAAGCCGCCTCGCTCACCACGTCCACCAGCTTGCGGCCCTTGCGCGTCCCGAACTTGACCTTGCCGGGCGCGGTGGCGAAGAGGGTGTCGTCCCCGCCCCGGCCCACGTTGATCCCGGGATGGAACCGGGTGCCCCGCTGGCGCACGATGATGGCGCCGGCCAGCACCTCGGTGCCGTCGTACACCTTGACGCCCAGGCGCTGCGCGTTCGAGTCCCTGCCGTTGCGGGTCGAGCCGCCACCTTTGGTCTTGGACATCGGACTACCTCCCGGCCGGGCGGCTGATGCCCGTGATCTCGATCGTGGTGTAGCGCTGCCGGTGGCCCCAGCGCCGCCGGTTGTTGGTCTTGGGCTTGTAGGTGAAGCCGGTGATCTTGGGCCCCTTGGCCTCCCCGACCACCACGGCGGAGACCTGGGCCCCGTCCAGCCGGTCGGTGCCGGTCAGCACCTCGTCCCCGTCGACCACGAGCACCGGGGAGAAGCTCACCGTCTCCCCCGCGGCCGCGCCCAGGCGCTCGACGTCCACGCGCTGGCCCTCGGAGACCCTCTGCTGCTTCCCACCGGTGCGGATGACTGCGTACATAGAACCGTCGATGCTACCGGTCAGAGGAGGGTCTGGTCGAAGACGATGCCCCGGCCGTTGCAGGTGGGGCAGTTCTCGGAGAACGAGGCCAGGAGGCCGTCCCCGATCCGCTTGCGGGTCATCTCGACCAGGCCCAGCTCGGACATGTCGAAGACCTGGGTGCGGGTCTTGTCCCGGGCCAGGGCGGACCGGAACGACGTCATGACCGCCTCCCGGTTGGCCCGGACCTCCATGTCGATGAAGTCGATGACGATGATCCCGCCGATGTCCCGGAGCCGGAGCTGGCGGGCCACCTCGTCGGCGGCCTCCAGGTTGTTCCGGAAGACCGTCTCCTCCAGGCTCGAGGTGCCCACGTTCTTGCCGGTGTTGACGTCGATGACCGTCAGCGCCTCGGTCCGCTCGATGATCAGCGATCCGCCCGACGGCAGCCACACCTTGCGGTCGAGGGCCTTGTGGACCTGCTCGTGGACGTGATACCGCTCGAAGATCGGGAGGGGGTCCTCGGGCGGGTACAGCTCCACCCGGTCGGCCAGCTCGGGGCTGATCGAGTCCACGTAGCTCCGCACGTCCTCGTAGAGCTCCTGGTCGTCGATCACCACCCCCCGGTACTGGCGGCTGAACTCCTCGCGGATGATCCGCACGGCCACGCCCGGCTCCCGGTAGAGCAGGGCGGGGGCCCGGGTGCGGGAGGTCAGGGCGTCGATCTGCTGCCACTCGGAGAGCAGCCGGCCCACGTCCCGGCGCAGCTCGTCGGCGGTGGCGGCCTCGGCGGCGGTGCGCACGATCAGGCCGTGGCCCTCGGGGCGGACCTCGTCGAGGATCCGCCGCAGGCGGCGGCGCTCGTCGTCGGCCAGCCGCTTGGAGATGCCGTACGTGTCGCTGTTGGGGATCAGCACCACGAAGCGGCCGGGGATGGACACCTCCTGGGTGAGGCGGGCCCCCTTGGTGCCGATCGGGTTCTTGGTGACCTGGCACAGGATGGTCTGGCCGGGGCGGAGGAGCTCCTCGATCCGGGCCCGGCCCGAGCCCGAGGTCTCCTCCACCTCGTCCCGGTCGAAGCGGACGTCCCCCCGGTAGAGGACGGCGTTCTTGGGGGTCCCGATGTCGACGAAGGCCGCCTCCATGCCCGGGAGCACGTTCTGGACTCGGCCGACATAGATGTTGCCGTCGATCTCGAGGGCGTCGTCCTGGGGCCGGGACACGTAGTGCTCGATCAGCGAGCGCCCCTCCAGGACCGCCACCTGGGTGACCCCGGGGCGGACCTGGACGCACATCAGGTAGCGGCCGAGGGGGCGTCCCCTTCGGTCGTAGCCCCGCTCCGACCCGGCGTCGGCCCCCGCGGACGACGAGGCCTCGGCCGAGCCGGGTGACACGTCGACGGCGCCGCCACCGCCTCCCCCACCCGCAGGGCGGGACTCGGATCCGCGGCCCCGGCCGCCCCGACGGCGCCGGCGACGGCCACCGCCGCCCGCTCCGGCCTGGCCGTTGGACCCGGCGGACCCGGGTGGGGACCCGGCCCCGGACGAGGCGGTGGCCGAACCCGACGGTGCCGAGACCCGGCCTCCGACGACCGGCGCCGGCGCCACCCGGGGGCCGGCGGCCGGGGCGGGGCGGGAGTCCCCGATCTTGGGGCGGGGGGGAGGCTCGCCGGGGGGGCCGGCGGCGGCCCCGCCCCCGTTGGCGGACGACCCTGACGAACCGGACGAGCCGCTGCGGCTGCGGCCCCCCCGGGAGCCCCGGCGGCGCCGGCCGCGGGGCGGCCCGTTGCCCTCGGGGTCCCCGGGCTCAGCCTCCGGGCGGGATCCCGGCGGAGACGGGGTGGAGGCCGCCGGCGGGAAAGGCGGGCGTGCTTCCGGCGGGGTCGGGGTGGGGTTCCCGGACATCGGGTCCCCCGAGATCGGTTCCATTGAGAGTTGGGTCCCTTCTGATGTCGCACGCCCCCTGGCGTGCGGGCGCGTCCACGGCAGGCACTGGCTCGCACCAGGCGCCGTCGCGCACGATCCACTGATGGGTGCGGAGCACCCGGGCGGCGGCGGGGTCGGACCCCAGCGCCGTGATGAGCTCCGCGGGGCGCAGGCCCCGGGGTTGGCCGTCGAGCTGGGTCGCCAGCCGGCAGGTGAGGAGGGGGCCGTCGGCCCGAAGCTCGAGGACGGACGGCCGGATGTCGTCGGTCACCTCGTGGCCCTTGCGCTCCCGGGTGACCACGACCGACGGGGAGGCCAAGAAGCGCTGCACGGCCGGGCCGAGGGCGTCGGCCCCCGTCTCACCGACCTCGATCTGCCAGTCGCAGGCCACGACGGCATGCTGCAGAGAGGCGTCCCCCGGCTCCAGGGGGGCGGTTCCGCCCACGTCCATGCCCGACGGGAGGGCGGCCGCGAGGCGGGAGGGAGAGGGAGCAGCCTGGCCCTCGAGGTCGACGTCGAGGTACTCGGCCAGGGACTCGGCGCCCGTGGGCAGGGCCAGACCGAAGCTGACCCGGGGGCGGGGGGAGAAGCCGGCCGAGTAGGCGACCGGCACCTCGGCCCGGCGCAGGGCCCGCTCCCACACCCGGGCCACGTCCCGGTGGCTGATCCAGCGGAGCTTGCCCTGCTTGGAGAAGCGGATCCGGACCCTCACCCCCGGGCCCGCTCCAGCAGGCGGACGGGCACGACGTGGCCGGAGCTGAGGTCGACGCCGGTGCCCTGGCTGCCTCCCCCGGGGGGGACCGCCGAGGCCACGACGTGCTCGAGGCCGTATCCCGTGCACGCCCCACAGTCGTAGCAGGGCGTCCACCGGCAGTCGGGGACGCCCGCCGCGGCCAGGGCGTCCTGCCAGTCCTGCCACAGGAAGTCCCGGTGCAGGCCGGCGGAGATGTGGTCCCAGGGCAGGACCTCGTCCTCGTCGCGGTCCCGGTGGACGTACCAGTCGAGGGAGAGGCCGGCTCCGGCCATGGCGTCCTCCCAGAGCCGGAGGTCGAAGTGCTCGGACCACTCCTGGAAGGTGCCGCCGCGGCGCCAGACCTCCTCGATGACGGCCCCGACGCGGCGGTCCCCCCGGCTGGCCAGGCCCTCGGCCAGGCTGGCCCGGGGGTCGTGCCAGCGCAGGGTCACGCCCTTGTCCCGGCGGGTGGCGTCCCGGAGCAGGTTGACCTTGTGGGTGAGACCCGGGACCGTCTCCTGCCCGAACCACTGGAACGGCGTCTGGGGCTTGGGCACGAACCCGCCCACCGACGCCGTGACCGTCACCCGGCCGCCCTTGCCCTGGTTGGCGGCGCCCCGGCCCACCTGGACGCAGTTGCGGGCCAGCTCCCCGATGCCGAGCACGTCCTCGTCGGTCTCGGTCGGCAGGCCGATGAGGAAGTACAGCTTGACCCGCTGCCACCCCTGGGAGAAGGCCGACTCGACCGCCCCGTAGAGGTCCTCCTCCCGGATCAGCTTGTTGATCACCTGGCGCATCCGCCAGGTCCCCCCCTCGGGGGCGAAGGTCAGCCCCGTCCGCCTGACCTTCTGGATCTCGCTGGCGATCCCCACGGTGAAGGCGTCGACCCGCAGGCTGGGCAGGCTCACCGCCACCTGGCCCGAGCAGGTGGGGTCGTTGATCACCCCGCCCACCACGTCCTGGATGCCCGAGTAGTCCGCCGTCGACAGCGAGGTGAGGGCCACCTCGTCGTAGCCCGTGGCGGCCAGGCCGTCGCTGACCATCCGGCGGACCTGCTCGGCGGGGCGCTCCCGCACCGGCCGGGTGATCATCCCGGCCTGGCAGAACCGGCAACCCCGGGTGCAGCCCCGGAACACCTCCACGTTGAGGCGGTCGTGGACCACCTCGGTGAGGGGGACGAGCTGGTGCTTCGGGTAGGGCCACGCGCCCAGGTCGGCGATGGTCCGCTTCTCGACCCGCTCGGGCACGCCCGGGTGGCGGGGGGTGACCCCGACCAGCCGGGGCCCGTCGTAGGCCGCCTCGTAGAGGCTCGGCACGTAGACGCCGGGGACGGTGGCCAGCTCCCGGAGCACCCCCTCCCGGGACCCGGGGGTCTTGCCTCCTGCCTTCCAGTCCCGGAGGACGGCGGTGATCTCGCCGACCGCCTCCTCGCCGTCGCCGATCACGAAGGCGTCGACGAAGTCGGCCAGCGGCTCGGGGTTGAAGGTGCAGTGGCCCCCGGCCAGCACGAGGGGGTCGGAGTCCCGCCGGCGCTCGGCCCGCACCTCCAGGCCGGCCAGGTCGATGCAGTTGAGGACGTTGGTGTAGACGAGCTCGGCCGAGAGGTTGAAGGCCAGGACGTCGAACTCCCCCGCCGGTCGGTGGCCGTCGACCGAGAACAGGGGGACCCCGTCCCGCCGCATCAGGGCCTCCAGGTCGGGCCACGGCGCGTAGGTGCGCTCCGCCACCGCGTCGGGGCGCTCGTTCAGGATCTCGCCGAGGATCTGGAGGCCCTGGTTGGGCAGCCCGACCTCGTAGGCGTCGGGATAGGTGAGGAGCCAGGAGACCTTCCCCGGGCTCCAGGAGGCCACCCGGGCGCCACCCTCGCACCCGATGTAGCGGGCCGGCTTCTGCACCCTCGCGAGCAGTGGCTCGATCCGAGGCCACAGGCACGACATTGTCCGTCGAGTCTACGGGGCCGGGGGGGTGGGTCCCGCCGGGGTCGGGGTCGAGGCGGGGTTGGCCGGGGCCGTCACGGCTCCAACCGGGTGCTGGGCCAGATATTCCAGGATCTGGCGGGCGACCGGGGCGGACCCGCTGGAGCCGAACCCGGCCTGGTCGATGACCACCAGCACCTCGTACTGGGGGTTGTCGGCCGGGGCGAAGGCGGTGAACAGGGCGGTCGGCTCCCGGGTCGGGGTGGTGGCGGTGCCGGTCTTGCCCGCCACCATGAGCTGGTTGAAGGGGAACCCGAGGAAGGTGCCGTAGGCGGTGCCGAGCCGGTTGGTCACCACGCCCTCGAGGCCGGCCAGGATCGTCTGGCGGGTCACCGGGGGCAGGTTCACGTGGCTGATGGCCTGGGGCTTGAAGGTCCACACGACCTTCCCCGAGCGGTCGAGCACCTGGCCGCCGACGTGGGGCTCCCACACCGTGCCCCCGTTGGCGAAGGCGGCGTAGGCGTCGGCCAGCTGCAACGGGCTTATGACCGTGGCGCCCTGCCCGAAGGCCATCTCGACGTTGTCTCCGGCGAACCACTGGTAGTTGGGGAACGCGGTCGGATAGTGCTGGTGCAGGGAGAGCCGCTCCGAGGGGCTGTCGACCCGGCCCACCACCCCGCCGCCGAGCTCCCAGTGGGTGGGCTGGCCCAGCCCGTACTGCTTGGCGACGTCCTGGATGGCCTCGGGGCCGTAGCGGCTGCGCTGCTGGTAGAAGTCGTAGCCGAGGTTGTAGAAGAAAACGTCGTCGGACGCGGTCAGCGCCGTCTGCACGTTGAGGGAGCCGAGCGACTCGCTCTCGTTGTTGTGGAAGACGCAACCGCTGGTGCAGTTCGGGATCCGGAACGAGCCGGGGTCGTAGATGTACGTCGACGGGCTGATCAGCCCGTCGTTCAAGGCGGCGGTGGCGGTGACCAGCTTGAACGTCGATCCCGGCGTGTACAGACCGTCGACGGCCCGGTTGATGAGGGCGCTGGGGGACGCCGACAGCGCCTGGTACTGCTGGGCGCTGATGCCCCCGACCCAGACGCTCGGGTTGTAGTCGGGGTACGAGGACATGGCCAGGACCGCCCCGCTGCGGGGGTCGAGCACGATGACCGACCCGCTGGGGGCGGGGTAGTAGATGCCGGCCTGGGGGTCGTAGGTGTGGTGCAGCTTGTCGATCTCGGCCGCCAGGTCGGCGTCGACCTCCTTCTGCAGCGCCACGTCGATGGTGAGCTCGACGGCGTCACCGGCCTGGGGCCGCTGCTCCCCGAGGGAGCCCAGCACCCGGCCGTTGGCGTCGACCTCGAGCTTGGTCACCCCGGGCTGGCCCCGCAGCCACTTCTCGTAGGCCTTCTCGACCCCGGCCTGGCCCACCAGGTCCCCCTGCTGGTAGCCGGACCCCTTGAGCTTGGTCAGCTGCTGGGGGGAGATGGCCCCGACGTAGCCGAGGAGATGGGAGGCGGCGTTGCCCTGGGGGTAGTCCCGCTGGGAGAGCTCCTGGACCGCCACCCCGGGGAACTGGTCCTGGTGCTCCCGGATGTAGACCACCTTGGAGATGTCGACGTCGGTGGCGATCGGGACCGGCTCGTACGGGCTGTACCGGCAGTCCGAGAGGGTCTGGAGGATGGAGGCGGCGGTGACCCCGAGCGCCTTCGCCAGGCGGTCGATGACCGCCGGGTAGCGTATGGGGACGGCCTTGGTGCCGCACGAGGCGTTGGGGACCACCGAGCGGGCCACGGTCACCGCCACCACGGTCTGATTGTCGACGATCAGGTTGCCGGAGCGGTCGAGGATGGTCCCCCGGGGGGCCTGCACCGTGACCTGGCGCACCTGATTGGCGGTGGCTGCCGCCGCCAGCCGGCTGCTGTCGAGGACCTGTAGGTACCACAGCCGCACGAACATCGCCGCGAACAGGCAGCCGACCATCAGCCCGATCAGGCCCAGGCGGGCCCGCAGGTTGGCCGGTCTCAAGTTGGGGATGGGATCACCACCTGCTCCGACTCCTCGCGGGCGCCCCCTCGGTCCGGAACGCCCATCCCACCGCCGGGACGGCCAGCACGGCCAGGATCCCGTCGGTCCCGCCGACCACGCCGGCGATCGGGCCGAGGCGGTCGGTCAGCATCTGGCCCTGGCCGACTATCGCGCCGATGAGGGCGTAGAGGACTTCGCCCCCGGCGGTGGCCACCACGGCGGTGAGCACCGGCACCCACCACGCCGCGCGCAGCACTCCGCCCTGCAGCGTCGCCACCGCGTAGGCGACCAGGCAGAAGGTCAGCGCCGACAGCCCGAACGGGGTCTGCAGGAACAGGTCGTTGAGGAGTCCGGCGACGAACCCGACCGTGGCCGCCCGCGACGGGCCCGCCACCACCCCGGCCGAGACCGCCGTCAGCACCATCAGGTCGGGGTGGACCCCCGCCAGCTGGATCCGCGACGCCACCACCAGCTGGAGGCCCATGGCCACGAACAGGACCAGGACCAGCCGGGACCGGGCCATCGCATTCATGACGGCGCACTCATGACGGCGCCTTCATGCCGGTGCCCACCGGCCGGCTCACGACGGGGGCGGCTTCCACTGGAGCACGTCGACGAACTGCACCTGGGAAAGGTCCACGACCGGGCGCAGGGCCAGCTCCTCCTGCAGGGAGTCGGCGGGCTGGGCGGCCACGCTCACGGTCCCGACCGGGATGCCGGGCGGGTAGAGGCCGCCCTGCAGGCCGCTGGTGACCATCACGTCGGTCTTGTGGACGGGCTGGCCGGGCGGGACGTAGTCGACCCGCAGCGCCTTGCCCTGGCCCTGCCCGGAGGCGACGCCGACCACTCCGCCGTCGCGCACCCCGACGCTCGAGGTGGGGTCGGTCACGAGCAGCACCGTCGCCTGCCCGCTGGCGACCTGCACGACCCGCCCGAGCAGGCCGGCGCCGGAGACGACCGGCATGCCGACCGCCACGCCGGCGCCCCGGCCCCGGTTGAGCTGCAGGGTCAGCTGGAAGTTGCTGAAGTTGGTGTCGATCACCTGGGCCGTCACCTTGGGCAGGCCGCCGGCGAAGGGCAGCTTGTCCAGCGCCAGCAGCGCCTTGAGCTGGCGGGCCTGGTCCGTGCGCTCCAGGCTCTGGCGGCGCAGGCTGCCCACCTCCTGGCGCAGCTGGGCGTTGGCCGACTTCTCCGACCCGTAGTCGACCGCGCCCCGGAAGAAGTTGGCCACCGGGTCCCAGGCGTCGCGGAAGCCGGTCTCGACCGGCTTGAACACGTCCGACGCCCACGACTTGACCCGGTCGATGACGTGGTTGGCCCGCGTCCGGTAGCTGAGGGTGATGATCGTGCCCGCTGTGAGGATCAGCAGGAGCAGGACGAACCGGGAACGAGACGCGCGCCGTACGGCCACGGCGCGGCGGTCAGCGGCCGCTGGAGGAGATCAGAACCTGCTTGAGAGCTTCGAACTCCTCCAGGCACTGGCCACTGCCGATCGCCACGGAGTGCAGCGGGTTCTTGGCCACCACGATCGGCATACCGGTCTCGGCCGAGATGCGCGCGTCCAGCCCGTGCAGGAGCGATCCGCCGCCCGTGCACACGATCCCCTGCTCCATGATGTCGGCCGCCAGCTCCGGCGGGGTCTTGTCGAGGGTCACCTTCACCGCGTCGATGATGGCCGAGAGCGGCTCCTCCAGGGCCTGGCGGATCTCCTCGGTCGTCGTGACGATGGTCTTGGGCAGGCCGGTGATCAGGTCGCGGCCGCGGATCTCGGCGTGCAGCTCCTCCTCGAGGGGACACGCCGAGCCCAGGGCGATCTTGATCTCCTCCGAGGTCCGCTCCCCCAGCGCCAGGCTGTACTCCTTCTTGATGAACTGGATGATCGCCTCGTCCATCTCGTCCCCGCCGATGCGGATGGACTGGCTGGTGACGATGCCGCCGAGGGAGATGACCGCCACCTCGGTGGTCCCGCCGCCGATGTCGACGACCATGTTCCCGGTCGGCTCGTGCACGGGCAGCCCGGCGCCGATGGCCGCCGCCATGGGCTCCTCGATGATGTAGGCCGGCTTGCGGGCGCCGGCGTACTCGGCCGCCTCCTGCACGGCGCGCTGCTCCACACCGGTGATGCCCGACGGCACGCAGATGACCATGCGCGGCTTGGCGAAGCGGCGCTGGTGCACCTTGTGGATGAAGTAGCGGAGCATCTTCTCGCAGATCTCGAAGTCCGCGATCACCCCGTCCTTGAGCGGCCGGATGGCCTGGATGTGGGAGGGCGTGCGCCCGATCATCCGCTTGGCCTCGGATCCCACCGCCAGCGGGCGCCCGTCCCGCACGTTGACCGCCACGACGGACGGCTCGTTGAGGACGATCCCCCGGCCCCGCACGTAGACCAGGGTGTTGGCCGTTCCGAGGTCGACCGCCATGTCGCGGCCGAGGAGCGAGGACCAAAGATTGTCAGACACCCGGAACTCGCCTCCCGATCGGACCATGACGGGCAGCCCGAAAGGGTACACGGGCGATCCCCGGCGCGGCCACGCCCCCCGGGGGGCCGCCTACAGGCCCGGGA
Organism: Acidimicrobiales bacterium; assembly: GCA_036273495.1. NCBI lineage: Bacteria > Bacillati > Actinomycetota > Acidimicrobiia > Acidimicrobiales > Acidimicrobiales bacterium. The sequence continues at coordinate 21,230 of DASUHN010000080.1, forward strand.
AGAAGATCCCGATCTCCCGGGCCGCCGACTCCGGCCCGTCCGAGCCGTGCACCAGGTTCTCGGTCATCACCGTGGCCAGATCACCACGGATCGTGCCCGGCGCGGCGTCCACGGGGTTGGTGGCGCCCATCAGGGTCCGGACCACCTTCCAGGTGTCGGGCGGGCCCTCGACGACCATCACCAGGGCCGGTGAGCGGGTGATGAAGGCCACCAGGTCCTCGTAGAAGGGCTTGCCGTGGTGCTCCTCGTAGTGGCGGCCCGCGACGGCGGAGTCGATCGTGCGCAGCTCGGCGGCCACCAGGCGCAGCCCCTTGCGCTCGAGGCGCCCGACGATCTCCCCGACCAGGCCCCGCTCGACGGCGTCGGGCTTGCAGATGACCAGCGTCCGGTTCACGGCCCCGGACCATAACGGCCGCCGGCGGGGTCAGTGGTGGGTCTCGAGGTCCCCGACGAGCGCGGCCCGCGCCGCCCCCACCACGTAGAGCGACCCCGTGACCAGGACGAGGTCGGCGGCCCCGGCCATCTCGACCCCCCGGCGCACGGCGTCGGCCACTCCCTCGACCGCCACCGCCTCCACCCCCATGGCCCGGGCCGACGCCGCCACCTGGTCGGGCGGGATGGCTCTGGGGCTGGGGGGACGGGTGGCGATGACGAGGCGGGGTCCCTTCGCCCCGTCGGCTCCGACTCCGATGGCCCCGACTCCGAGGGCATGGAGCATCTCCTCGGGGTCCCGGCCCTGGAGGAGCCCGACGACGAGGATCCGGGAGCCGACGCCGGAGAACTCCTCGTCCAGCGCCGCCCGGGCCGCCCGGGCCCCGGCCGGGTTGTGGGCCCCGTCGAGGATGAGCAGGGGCTGGCGGTCGACCACCTCGAGGCGGCCGGGGTTGGTCACCGCCGCGAAGGCCTCGGCCACCAGGGCGTCGGGGGCGGGGGCGCCGAAGAACGCCTCCACGGCGGCCAGGGCCACGGCGGCGTTGTCGGCCTGGTGGGAGCCGTGGAGCGGGAGGTAGACGTCGGGGTAGACGGCCCCGGGGGTGCGCAGGTCCACCACCCGGCCGCCGTGGGCCAGCCGGCCGTTGCTCCAGCCCAGGTCCCCGTCCCCTGAAGACTCGGAGCCCCGGCGCCACACCTCGCCGGCGCCGGCGTCGAGGAAGATCGGGACGAGGTCGGCGTCGGTCTCGCCGAGGACCAGGGTGGCCCCCGGCTTGACGATCCCCGCCTTCTCGGTGGCGATCTCCCGCCGGCTCGGCCCCAGGATCTCCTGGTGGTCGAGCTCGACGTTGGTCACGACCGC